>JALRFZ010000183.1 GCA_023253615.1 Verrucomicrobiales bacterium
AGGCCGGCATCCTGACGAAGGCGGAGGAAAAGGCGATCGTGAAGGGACTCCAGGAGATCCGCCGCGAGATCGAGAGCGGCGAATTCCGCTTCAAGACGAGTCTCGAGGACATCCACATGAACATCGAGCGGGCCCTCACCGAAAAGATCGGGGCCGCCGGCGCGAAACTCCACACCGCGCGCAGCCGCAACGACCAGGTCGCGCTCGACATCCGTCTCTATTGCCGTGGTGAGATCCAGGCGATCCACCAGCGTCTCACGACGCTGCAGAACGCCCTCCTCACCCTCGCGGTGAACCATCCCTCCGCGGTGGTGCCGGGCTACACCCACCTCCAGCGTGGCCAGCCCGTGCTCTTCGCCCACCATCTCCTCGCCTACCTCGAGATGCTCGAGCGCGACAAGGACCGCCTCCGCGACTGTTATCGCCGGCTCAACGTGATGCCGCTCGGATCGGGCGCGCTTGCCGGATCGACGATCGTGTTGAACCGCAAGCTCATCGCCGAGAAGCTCGGATTCCCCGCCATCACGCAGAACAGCATGGACGCGGTGAGCGACCGCGATTTCGTCGCCGAGTTCCTCTTCGACATCGCCCTCACCGGCGTGCATCTCTCGCGCCTGAGCGAGGACGTCATCCTCTGGGCCACCGCGGAGTTCGCCTTCATCGAGCTGAGCGACGCGCACACGACCGGTTCGAGCCTGATGCCGCAGAAGAAGAATCCGGATGTCGCCGAACTCACCCGCGGCAAGACGGGACGCCTCCTCGGCAACCTCGTCGCCCTGCTCACCGCGATCAAAGGTCTGCCCATGACCTACAACCGCGACCTGCAGGAAGACAAGGAGCCGCTCTTCGATTCGATCGACCAGATCAAGCTCGCCCTCGAGGTCTTCGCCGAGATGATGGCCGCCGCCAAGGTCCGCGAGGATCGCACCCTGCGTGCCGCGTCCGATCCCTTCCTCCTCGCCACCGACCTTGCCGACTACCTCGTGCTGCGCGGGATGCCCTTCCGCGAGGCGCATGAGGTCATTGGAAAGCTCACCGCCTTCTCCCTGCAGGAAAAACGCGATTTCCCCGACATGACCCTCGAGGAATACCGGCAGTTTTCCACGGTGTTCGAGGCGGATGTCTTCAAGGTGCTCGATCTCAAGACCGCGCTGAAGGCCCGCAAGGGGATCGGCGCGCCCTCGCCCGCGAACGTCGGCGCGCAGATCACGCGCTGGCAGAAGCGGCTCCACTCCCGGGCGGAGTTCTGAGATCCGGCCGCCGCTTTTCAGCCCGGTTCGCTCCTGACGCCGGTCAGCAACTCATCGACGAGGGGATTGGGAAAGCGGCGGCTCGGCGAGATCGCGTAGAAGTGTTCGCGGATCTCCGTGAAACGATGGTGTTCGACGAGGGAGCCGCGCTCCAGCTCGCCCACCACGACGACCGGAGGGACCAGGGCCATTCCCGCACCCTCGCGGGCAAGGGGCCGCAGCATGGCCATGTCGTCCACCTCGGCGGCGATGACGGGACGGATCCCGAGTCGCTCCATCGCGAGATCGAAGGCGACGCGCAGCGCGCTGTCGAGCGTGGGCAGCAGCAGGGGAGTCCCTTCGAGGTCTCCGGGATACTGGAAGCGCTTGCGTCCGCGGAATTTCCTCCCCACCAGCGCCACCGGCTGCCCGACGAGGAGGTGGCTGTGCCAGTTCGTCTCGGCGGCTCGCGAGACCGGGGAGGGGTGGAGAGCACCACGCCGAGGGTGTGGGCGCGGAGCTGCGCGAGGAGGTCCCGCAGGCTCCCTGATCGGAGCAGCAGCTCGACGTCCTCTCGCCCGGTGAGGGGACGCAGGCACTGCTTGTCTGCCCGATGACGGCTTCGGCGGCGGCTCCGCTGGCGAGGGCATCGACATTCGCAAAGCGGAGGATGCGATGTTGGCTGTTGGACGAGACGAAGCGTTTTCCACTCACGGGATCGACGGCGACCCCGATCGGATAATCGATGTTCTCCGCGTCGGCCGTGGCCCCTCCCGCGGTATCGAAATCCGCCGCACCGAGGACGAGATCCGCCAAGGGGGAATCGGGAAAGACGGCGTGGAGCGGGAAGACCGAGGCCAACCCGGTGGCGAAGAGGTATCAGACGACTTTCATCGACACCAATGTCGCTACGGCGCTCCGCCCTGCTCCGCGGACCTTGTCGAACACCGGGCGTCGGGCGGGATGCACACTGCACCTTCTCCGGCGCGATGCCCGACCCTGTTGGATCGCCGGTCAAGGCGTGGCAATGGAGTCGGACGTCTCGACGTTGCTGCCGGAGTTGTAGGTGCTGCCGGAGATCGTGATGCCGGTGACGGTGAAGATGAAGGTGCCACGGTTTTTTGTCTTGGCCGAAGTGAAGGCGGCGGTGCCGGTGCGTCCCGTGCTTTTCGACGCGGTGCCACTCACGAGTCCGCTCCACGCACCGGTGACGGAGGCGTTGGAGACGACTTGGCCGGCTTGATTCCGCACCGTGACCGTCGCTGTGGCGGTATAGCCTGACTTGCTTGAGGATACCGACATCGCGATGTTCGCGACATAGACGTATTTGTTGTCCCCCACGGTGATAGTAATTGGCTGCGAGGCACCGGAGAGGCCGCTGTTGTCCACGACGACGAGGGAGGCGAGGTAGTTTCCGGGAACGGAATACGTCTTTGACGGATTCGCCTGGGTGGAGGTGCTGCCATCTCCGAAATCCCAATCATAGGCGGTGATGAACCCATCGGGATCGCTGCTGCCATCCCCTTGGAACGCCACGGTCAAAGGCGCAATGCCTGACACCGGTGTAGCGGTGGCGACGGCGATGGGAGGCTTTCCGGACACGGGGACAAGGCTGCCGGTGAGGGTGAATTCGCCCAGACTACCGTAATCATTGTAGGCGGTCGTGGGATCGCCCGTGCCGATTCCTTCGACCGCCGCGTAGTAGGTCCCCTGAGGCAGAGAGGCGGTGAGGGTGGCTCCCATGGTGGTGGGGTTGGAGGTGGAATGGAGATTGCCCGATCCGTCGTATAGGGCAAGACGGATGTCGAGGTTCGGAGAGGTCGGGGCGGGACTCGCGGTGAGGGAAATGGTGCCATTGCCGGTGGTAAATCCAAAGAGATCGGCGTCGGCGCGGGTCTCAAGGATCCCGGACATTTGTGGTGAACTCCCCGAGAGAGGGGTCGCGTTCACGATGGCATCGCCGTGGGAATCAGGGCGATAGCCGGTGACGGCGGCGATCATCGCGGTATCATCCTGGGTGTTGTTGGCATAGGCATACTCGCCCTTGCTCCACTGCGTGACGTCCTTGTAATATCCGACGCCCATGATGGGAGCCCAGTTCGCGTGTCCCTGATAGTAACCCTCCGCGGCATTGGTGGCGGAAGAAACGCGTCCGTCATGGCTGAGGTTGAAGGTGTGACCCGCCTCGTGGCTGGCGGCTTCGGCAGTGTATTTGGCGTTGCCGTTGCCGAGCTGGGAGGTGAAGACAAAACAGGGAGTGTCGGTATTCCAGACGAAGGAATTCAAATAGGCGACACCGCCGGCTCCCGCTCCATACCAATCATAGCTGCTCCCGCCGATACAGACACGCACACCGAACTGGTTGTCGGAACTCGCAGACTTGAGGAGGGCATCGACCCCGGGATCCTGGGTGGTGACGTTTACGTCAAAGGGTGCGAAATCCTCGGCCACGCGCTGCCAGATCGAGATGATGTTGTTAAGCTCCGTGGTGGAAAAGGTCGTGGTGATCGTTGAATCGTTGCTGTAGGGAGGGGTGACAATGTCGGCTCCACCGGTGAAGTTGCTGTTCCAATAGGTGCCGCGGGTGACGTGACCGTCGAAATCAAGGTAGATGGTCTTGGAAGCCCCTGGCTTGCTGTGGAGAAAGAGAGCGTCCGCCGTGGTCGGGGTGCCACTCAAGGTACCACCGCTGGAGACGGCGGCTGAACTGGCAGCGATGTTTTGCAGCGGCAGAAGACCTTCGCACACGAAATGAATGCGACCCTGACGGTCAGACCGGAGGGACTTTTCGCGTAGGCAGAGCGCGCGGAATTCTGCTTCGGATTGGCCGTACCAACTTGCCAAAGCCTTGAGGTTGTTTCCGAGCAAACCGGGGAGTTCGGGCCCCATCGCGATTTTTCGCAGTGCCTGGGTGGGGAAGGCGACACCGGCGGCGTTGGTCTGGGAATGTGCTTGGGGAGTCAGAGTAACTCCGAGAGCAAGAGCGAGAAAGAAAGGGTTAGGGTTCGTCCGCATGCGGCTTTTCTACCAAATCGAGCGAAGGAGTCAATTATTTTTAATGATCATTTCCACAATTTTAATAATCCGATGGCGTTGGTGGTCTGCCTTCCCGTTAGTTGAAATGCGCTCAGTCGTCGCGGTTGATGTTTTCTGCATGCGACGCCTTCCTCCCTTCCTCTCCTTGCTCTTGATTTCCGGTTGCACCCCCGCCCCGGCCGCCGACTCGTGGACGCCGCTCTCCCTCGCTGCGAATGATCTCTCGATCGCGACGGGACAGCCCTCGCTGGTGCTGATGTCGAGCGGCTCGACGCATGTGCCGGTCTGGTCGCTCTCGGGCGGCACGGTGGGGCAGTCGGTGGCGGGAGTGATCGGCGCCCTGCCGCGGGATTGCGCGGCGGTGAAGGTGGAGATCGTGGTGACGACGAACGATCCGGAGACGCGTCCGGAGTTCTCCGATGTCTACCGGGTGCATCTCTCGCAACTGGTAGACGACGCGCCTTTCACGGAACGGTATGTGCTGGGAAAAACGGTGCGCACGGCGCTGCCGGACGCGCCTTTCCATTCACGGACGATCCTGCTCGCGCCACGCTACGAGGTGGTGCCTGGTGCGCCGCTCTGGTTGCGCATCCAGCGCGAGCCCGGCGAGGAAGGCGACACCTTCACCCGCCCGACGGGACTCGCGGCGGTGAAGGTGACGCCCTTGCCGCCCCTGCCCGAACCCCGCGTCGTGCAGGACGTGAGCGGCTACAATTCGTGGCCGATGATCCAGGCGATCGGCGACAAGCTCGTCTGCACCTACAGCCGCGGATCGGGCCACACCATCGGCGAAGACGCACGCGCCGTCTTTGCCCGCACCTCCACCGACGGCGGCCTCACCTGGACGCCGGAAACGACGGTGGCCGACACGCCCGGCTACGGCGAAGTGACGGTGGGCAAAGGGCTCGACCCCACCGGAGCGATGCTGCTCTGGGTGCGCCGCATCGGGAAAGAGTGGAACCACGATCTCTATCGCACCACGGACGGAGTGACCTTCACGCGGATCGCGACCCCGCCGCTCGAGGTCGCGCCGATGCAGATCACGGATGTCTTTCCGATCCCCGGCGTGGGTTTGATGTGCCTGTGGTTCGCAGGCGACTACGGCGACAAGCCGGTCCACTCGTGGGGAATGATGACGAGCGGGGACGACGGAGCGACCTGGACGCAGAAGACGATCGAGTCCGGCCTGATGAAGGAGGATTGGCCGACGGAACCCTCCGCCGTGTTCCTCGGTGATGGAAGGATCCTCGCGATCGGCCGCACCGAGGCGGGTGGAAAGACGCAATTCCAGATGATCACGACCGATCTCGGAGCGACGTGGAAACGCTCGCGGACGAACATCGGCGATGTCATGGCCTCGACGCCGAGCCTCCTCCTCGATCCCAAAACCGGCTTGATCAGCCACTATTACTACGAGCGTGGCCGTGGTATCCTGCGCCGCCGCATCGTCGATCCGGAGCGGGTCTTTGATGATCCGATGGCTTGGCCGGAATCCGAGATCCTCGCCGCGGGCAGTACGCTCCCGTGGGATTCCGGCAATGCCAACGCCACCGTGATCGGCGACCGGCACTACGTCTCGTTCTATTCCGGGAAAGCGCCCGACACCTCGGTGCTGGTCTCGGAGGTGGCGGCACCGCCGGGGAAAGACGGCGATCAGCGTTGATCCGGGAAGGCAAAGGTGGTATCAACGGGGTGTCGGATTTTATTCTCCCGCCACACTCATGAGACGATTGCTCCCGCTCCTCGCGCTGTCCGTGATGTTGCCGTCGTTTGCGGAGGCCCGGTTCGGCAATTTTCCGGCCGCCGACCGGGTGCTCGGTGCCACGGGATTCAACGCCGCGGGCGACGGCGCGGCGGGTGCCTCGGGGATGGATGAGCCGACGGGCATCGCGATCGATCCGACCAGCGGGAAGATCTTTGTCGCGGTGGCCGCGCAAAACCGCGTCCTGCGTTTCGCGAATGCCGCTTCGCTCGCCAGCGGGGCCAACGCGGAGGCGGTGCTGGGGCAGATCAATCTTTCGGGAACCAGCGCCGGTGCGAGTCAGACGACGATGGAGTATCCGCTCGCGGTCGCGGTGGACGGCCAGGGCCGGCTCTGGGTCGCCGATACGTTGAATCACCGCATCCTCCGTTTCGACGGTGCGGCGACCCTGGCGAACGGGGCCCCGGCCGACCGCGTGCTCGGGCAGACGAATTTCACGAACGATTCCTCCGGCTCGGGATCCGCGGGGATGAATTATCCCTCGTCGCTGTCCGCCGATCCGGCCGGGAATCTCTGGGTCGCGGATTACCTGAACAACCGCGTCCTCCGCTACGGGAACGCCGCCGCCCTCGCGAACGGAGCCGCCGCCACGAATGTGCTGGGCCAGGCGACTTTCGCGATTATTTCCCCGGGGACTTCGCAGACGAAGATGCAACGCCCCACCGAGGTCCACGTCGATGCGGCCGGGCGGCTCTGGGTCTCGGAGCAACTGAATCACCGCGTCCTGCGTTTCGACGGTGCGGCGGGACTCGGCAATGGCCCTCCGGCCAGCGCGGTGCTCGGGCAGCCGGATTTCACCTCGTTGGCCGCCGGGTTGGGTCCCGCCGCAGTCGACAATCCCTCGGGTCTGGTGGTGGATGCGGACGGCACGCTCTACGTCGTCGATACGGGGAATCATCGCGTCCTCCTCTACCGCGGCGCGGCGGCGAAGGGCAACGGCGCGCCGGCCGACCGCGTCATCGGACAGACCGGTCTCGCGAGCCAGGTCGCGGGGGTGTCGCCGCGGAATCTGAGCGGTCCCTATGGCAATCCCGTCTTCGATGCGGGCGGAGCCCTCTGGCTCTGCGACGGCGACAACAACCGCGTCCTCCGTTTCACGCCCGACCGCACCCGGCCGAAGCTGCGCGTGACGACGAGCATCCCGTCGCGGGTTTCTTCCGCCCGTCTCGCCCTGGCGGGGAAAGCCTCGGACACGACCAGCGGGATCGTCTCGGTCGAAGTCCGCGTGAACAAACGCCCGCCGCGCCCGGCCGCGGGGACGACTTCGTGGCGGGCGAAGGCGAAGCTCGACCGCGGGGCGAACCGCCTCACCGTGACCGCGACCGACGGAGCCGGCAATGTCTCGGCTCCGAAGCGGGCGAGGGTGACACGGGGCGGTTGAGGAAGGCGGCACCCGGCCCGGAGGGACGGCCGGGGGATGCCATCCGTACGGGATTCTCGTAGGAGCGGCTGCGGGGATTGCCGACAGCCGATTACGAAACAGGGCCAATATCGCGGGGGCGTGCCGGTGGGTAGCTTCATGCACCGGTGGGAGCGTTTCGCGGAACGCGTCCGCCTCCGGAAATCCCCAACCCCATCAAAACCATGAAGCCAGCCCCTCATCCGATCCCTTCCTCCGCCGGAAAGCGCCGCTTCGGCGCCGGAGCCGCCCTCTTGTCGGGGATCCTCACGTTCTCCTCCGTGGCGGAGGCGTTTGAACGCGTCAATCTCACTTCCACCGGAGGCGAGGCGACCGACGGTGTCGCGTGGACTCCCTCCGCCTCCGCCGACGGGCGATACGTGGTCTTCACGACGAATGCCACGATGATCCCGGCCGACACGAACTCCGACTTCGACATCTACCTGCGCGACCGAGTCGCGGGCACGACGACCTGCGTCTCCGTCTCCACCACCGGGAGCCCGGCGGGACAATCCTACAATCCCGTGATCTCCGCCGACGGCCGTTATGTCGCCTTCGAATCCGGGGCCAACTCCCTCGTCACCGGGGAAACGAACGGCGCTTACGACATCTTCGTGCGCGACCTCGTCAATGGCACCACGGCAAGGGTTCCGGTCTCGTCCCTCGGCACCCAGGCGGAGAACGGGAGCTGCTCCATGCAGCCCTCGATCTCGGGAGACGGGCAGTTCATCGCCTTCACTTCCTCCGCCGCGAACCTCGTCGCGGACGATACCAACAACGACCCTGACATTTTCCTCCACGACCGCCAGACCGGCACGACGACCCGCCTCTCCCGGAACACCGCCGGATAGAAGCAGGATGCCTACTGCGCCAGCCCCTCGATCTCCGCCGACGGCACCCTCGTCGCGTTTTCCTCCGACGCGGGCACCTCGCGCCCGAGGCGGTCGGCGGAACCTTCAACTCTACTTGCATGACCCCGCCACCGGGGAGACGACCCTGATCTCGAAGGGATACGACGGGGTCGAGGGCGACGACGCGAGCTACGACCGGGCTTCCTTCGTCGACGGAGGCGACGCCGTCGTCTTCGAATCGTCGGCGTCGAATCTCGTCATCAACGACACGAACCTGACCCACGACATCTTTTACCGCCTGCTCGCCGCCGCGCAGCCCGACAATGCCCTGGGCAAGTCCGCCTCGATCGGTGCGGCGGTCGGCGGGGATGTCTACAACACCACCGCGTCCGGCCAGTCGCTGGGACTCCTCTCGAGAAAGGCCAGCGCGGTGAACGCCTACCTTTTCGTGCAGAACGACGGAAGCGCCGCCGACGCCTTCCGGGTCAGGGGGCAGGCTGGAAACGCCTTCATCCCGCTGAGTTACTTTGCCGGTGCGAAGAACGTGACCGCTACCGTGAAATCCGGCGCCTACAACACCGGCACCCTTGCCGCCGGGGCGAGCCGTATGCTGAAGAGCGAGGCAGCCCCGGTCCGGAGCAAGGTCGCGAAGCTGCGGAAAGGGAAGACGGTCGGGCTGCGGAAATCTTACGCGACCGTGATCACCGGCACCTCCGTGGCCGACCCCACGAAGCAGGAAGCGGTGCGCCTCGGCGTCGATCACCGCTGAGACCGCCCCGGCCAAACGACGCCCGCGAATTCGCAATCGCCGGGCGTCAGCCATGCCGGTCAACTCCGGGTGCTGACGCGATGAACCGCCGGGCCAGGCCACGATCCCCGCAACGAAACCGCCACAAGCCACGATTGGGAAAAATGATTCGGATCCCTTAAATGGATCCATGCCGCTGGAACTGGGGTCCCTCAATCGCCGACGATTTCTCGCCGGCATGGCCGGAGCGGGCGTCTCCTCCCTCGCGGGGACCGCCGCGCGGGCGGCCGAGGACATCTCCGCACCCGGCGGGACGTGGGCGTTGCTCTCCGACACCCATATTCCCGCGGAGCTGGGCGAACGCCACCGCGGTGCCTGCATGGCGGAAAACGCGGGACGCATCGTTTCCGAAATCCTTTCCCGCGACGCCGGGACCGGCGGCGTGATCGTCAGCGGAGATTGTGCCAGGCTCTTTGGCCGGGCCGAAGATTACCGGAACTTCGCCGGGCTGATCGAGCCCCTCGTCCACGGGCGCCGCGAGCTGCACCTGCTGATGGGCAACCACGACAACCGCGAGGTCTTCGCCCGGACCTGCGCGACCGCTTTCCCCGACCGGAGCGGACCCATGGGGCGCCACACCGCGTTCCTGCCCTCGGAGCATCTCAACTGGTTCCTCCTCGATTCGCTCGAGGAAGGCTCGCCCGTCGCAGGACGCCTCGGCCGCGAACAGCTCGACTGGCTCGCGGCGATGCTCGACCGCCATCCTGACAAACCCGCCGCGGTCATGGCCCATCATCATCTGAAGATCCGCGACGAGAAGGGCCGTGTCTTCAAACCGATGACCGCGCTGCGCGATTCCGCCGAACTCCACGAGGTGATGAAATCACGCCGGCAGGTGAAGGCCTATTTCCACGGACACACCCATCGATGGGAGATCCGCCGCACCGGCGAGGGCATCCATCTCGTCAACCTGCCATCCTCGGCCTACGTCTTTGAATCCAGCCAACCCGGCGGCTGGGTCGAGGCAACGGCGCGGGAGGACGGGATCGACCTGGTGCTCCGTTCGCTCGATCCACGGCATGCGGCCCACGGCGTGCGCCACCGCCTGCACTGGCGGTGAGGGTCTCCGCCCCGCTCACCCGATCCGGCGCTCTCCCGCCCGTTGCCTGAAACGTGGATCTGGTCCATCTTGGCGCGTGTCTTTCCCGCTGATCCAGAATTTCTTGCGCTCGCAGACCGGTCTTCTGGCCGGCTTGGTCCTCGCCCTGGCTCCCGTCGCCGCCCGCTCCCAGGGCTTTCCGCCGGAGTCGCCCGAGCATCAGGCGCTGACCCTCGCGAGCCCCTTCCTCGGCGACGAGGCCTTCAGCCTGCGGCAGGATTACTGGCGGGGCAAAATCTCGCCCAGCACCGGCCGTGCGGTGAAGCTGCAATTCTTCAAGCGGAACGTCTACCAGCTCTTTTTCGGGGCGACACCCGCGGACCTGCCGCCGAAATCAAAGCTCGTGCTCCACATCTACAATGCCGGAAACGAGGAGGTCGCGAAGGTCGAAGGCGAGCCCGGAGCCACCGCCGTGGCGCTCGAATTCAACAACACCCTCGCCACGGGAGTCTACCTCGTGCTGATGCGCATCGAGGCGCCACCCGGCCCCTTCGCCGCGGCCGAGGTGCCCTCGGTGATGTTCTACGGCTGGAAGTGAGGATGGCGTGGCGCGCCCCCTTTGGACACGCGTCTTTTCGCCTTTCCATGACCGTGTTTTGACTGGCATGCGGTCCGATCTCCCGCGAGACTCGTGGAGATGATCCCCGACTCCCTCTCCCGCCGCTCCGCCCTTTCCTGCCTCGGCCTGACCCTTGGCGCCTCGCTCGCCGGACTGCGCACCGGCACCGCCGCCGACACGCCGAGGCGCGTCCTCCTGCGTTCGTCGTGGCAGACGGTGAACATCGGCGACATCGCCCACACCCCGGGTGTCCTGCATTTGCTGGAGCAATACCTGCCCGAGGCCGAGATCACGCTCTGGCCCAGCCGGATCGACAACGGCGTCGAGGAGATCCTCGCGGCCCGCTTTCCGAAGCTGAAGTTCATCAAGGGCGCCGAGGACCTGAAGCGCGCCTTCACCGAGAGCGATTTCCTCCTCCACGGCTCGGGACCCTCGCTCGTCGCGCAGAAGGACGTCGAGCGCTGGACCGAGGCGACGAACAAACCCTATGGAGTCTACGGCATTACCCTGTCACGTCGCGGCTCCACCGCCACGGCGGATGTCTCGGATGCCTCCTTTGCCAAAACGATCGCCGTGCTGAGCGGGGCGCGTTTCGCCTACTTCCGCGATTCGAAATCGCTCGAGCTCGCGAAGGCCTCGGGCTGCACCTCGCCGGTGATGGAGTTCGGTCCCGATGGTGCCTTTGCCTGCGATCTGAAGGAGGATGAAAAAGCGACCGCCTTTCTCGAGGCGAACGGACTGGAGGAAGGTCGTTTCCTCTGCTGCATCCCGCGGCTCCGTTACACGCCCTACTGGCTGATCAAGGATCTGCCGAAGGATGACGTGAAACACGCCCGCAACGAGGCGATGAAATTCCACGACCACGATCCGCACCTCGCGGCGATCCGCCTCGTCCTCGCGGAGACGGATCTGAAGATCCTCCTTTGTCCCGAGGATCAGACGCAGATGCAGGTGGGCAAGGAGCTCTTCCACGACCGCCTCACCGACGAGGAGAAAAAACGCGTCGTCTGGCGTCCCGATTATTGGCTGACGGGCGAGGCCCTGAGCGTCTACGTGCGCAGCGCGGGACTCTTCGGCAACGAGATGCATTCGCCCATCATGTGCATCGGTCAGGGGATCCCGGCGATCGTGTGCCGTTGGTCGGAACAGACGACGAAAGGCTACATGTGGTCGGACATCGGTCTCGGCGAGTGGCTTTTCGACTTCGACCGGGAAGAGGACGTGAAGCGTCTCCCCGCGACCGTCCTCGCCATGGCGAAGGATCCGGCCAAGGCGAAGGAAACCGCCGCCAAGGGCCGTGCTTTCGTCGAGCAGCGCCAGCGGGAAACGATGGCCTTGGTGAAGAAAGAGGTGGGGTGACGGCGCGGCGTTTGCTACCTTCGCGCCGCCACCGCCATGAACGATCCCGCTCCCGACGACGCCCCTGCCACGCCTGATCCCGCGCCACGCCGCGGGGCTGTGCATCACCTCATCTCGTGGAGCAAATTCCTCGCGTGGCTGACGCTGACGGTGGCGGGACGCGTCGCGAGTTTCGCCTTCTTCCTCGTGATGGGAGGGATCCTCGCCCTGCTCATCCTCGGCGTCGTCGCGCTGGACCGCCGCGATGATCTCTCGCTCTGGCACACGACGGTGCTGGAGGAGGAATTCACCGAAGACTCGGACGATGAGACCTTCGCCGACTACCTCGCGAGGGAAGACCGGCTCTTCGAGGAACTGGAAGCGCGGATCTATGACGAGACCGGCGCGGTCGGACCCGATGTGATCCATCGTTATCAGAAAGGCAGTCCCGCCGATCCGACCGGCTATGCCTCGAATTGGAACCGCACCTTCCAGCTCGTTCCGGAAGGCGGCGCGCCGACCTGCGGCGTGCTGCTCCTTCACGGCATGTCCGACTCACCCTACAGTCTGCGGGCGATCGGCGAGCGGCTCCGCCGCGAGGGAGCCCACGTGATCGGTCTGCGACTCCCGGGCCACGGCACGGCACCCTCCGGCTTGCTCGAATTCACGCACCGGGATATGGCCGCCGCCGTCGAGCTGGCGATGCGACATCTCCGCGGGACTCTCGGCGATCGGCCGCTCTATCTCGTCGGTTATTCGAACGGGGGCGCCCTCTCGGTGCATCATGCCCTCGAGTGTCTCGAGGACGAGACCCTGCCAAAGGCCGACGGCATCGTGCTGATCTCGCCCGCGATCGGGGTCACGCCGATGGCGGCGTTCGCGGTCTGGCAGGGGCGCATCGGCCACTGGCTCGGACTCGAGAAGCTCGCCTGGAATTCGATCTCGGCGGAGTACGATCCCTACAAATACAATTCCTTTGCGGTGAATGCCGGCGATCAGGTCTACCGGCTCACCGCCGACATCGCGAGGCACCTCTCGCGTCTCGATGACGAGGATCGTCTCGCGGGCTTTCCTCCCGTGCTCGCCTTCCAATCCGTCGTCGATGCCACCGTCTCGACCCCGGCCTTGATCGAGGGACTCTTCTCGAAACTGCCGGGCGAGAACCACGAGCTCGTCCTCTTCGACCTGAACCGCACCGGCCTCATCGAATCCTTCCTCGCGCAAGATCCCGGAGAGCACCTCGGCGAGCTCATCCGCACCTCGCAAAAGCCCTTTTCCCTCACCGTGCTCCGGAACCGGAACGAGCACGAAACCGCTCTCGAAGAGCGCCACTACCCGCGCACCGGAGCGACTCCGGAAATCACCGACCCCGGACTCGCCTGGCCGCAGGGGATCTACTCGCTCTCGCATGTCGCCCTGCCTTTTCCACCGGAAGACCCGCTCTACGGAAACGGCCTCGCGCCCGGCGAGGAAAAGGCCGCCTTCCAGATCGGGAATGTCGTCCTGAGAGGGGAAAAAGGGGTGATCCGGATCACACCCGTGGACCAGCTCCGCCTCCGCTGGAACCCGTTCCATCCGTGGCTGGAAGACCGGATCGCGGGTTTCGTGAAAAGCCCCGGGCGGCGATGAGCGGGATGGGCGGTTTCCCCCGCCGGAGGATCCGCAGATTTTTGCCTTGCGGGAGGTGGCGGATTCCACGAAACGCGCTACCCTTCTGGCTCCCCTCCCTCCTTGCCCCCCGAGCCACGAGCATGAAAGCCACCCGCTATCAGACCGATACCGCCGATCCCACGCTCTTCGCGCCGGGACAACGCTGGATCAGCGAGACCCAGGCGGAGTTCGGGCTCGCCCTCATCATTTCGGCCGATTACAGCCAGGTGAAGGCCTTTTTTCCGGCCATCGGCGAGACGCTGACCTACGCCTCGCGCAACGCCCCGCTCCGCCGCGTCGCCTTCGAGCCGGGCGACACGGTGCGGGATCAGGCGGGCAAGGCTTTTGTCGTGGCGGAGGTCCGGGACTCCGAAAAGCGGCTCGTCTACGTCGATGCGGAGGGGAACGAGCTGCCCGAGAGCCAGCTCTCCGACACGATGAACGTGCAGCGGCCGGAGCAGCGCCTCCTCTCCGGCGTCAGCGACGATCCCCGCCTCTGGGCGTTGCGACAGTGGGCGATCCGCGCCCAACACGAGGCCCGCGCGAGCGACGTCCGCGGCTTGGTCGGCGGGCGCATCTCGCTCATCCCGCACCAGCTCTTCATCGCCGAGGAAGTGGCGAACCGAGCCGCGCCACGCGTCCTGCTGGCCGACGAGGTCGGCTTGGGAAAAACGATCGAGGCCTGTCTCATCCTCCATCGCCTCCATCTTTGCGGCCGGGCCTCGCGCGTGCTCATCCTCGTGCCCGACGCGCTCGTGAACCAGTGGTTCGTGGAGCTCTACCGCCGCTTTTCCCTCTCTTTCGCGATCTACGATGAAGAGCGAGCACTCTCCATCGAGACCGGTGGAAAAACCGAGGGCAGCGAAGGGGGCGACCCGGTGAATCCGTTCTTCGACGACCAGTTCATCCTCTGCGCGACCTCGTGGATCGCCTCACATCCGAACCGCGCCGCCCAAGCCGCGGCGGGGGCGTGGGATCTCCTCATCGTCGATGAGGCGCATCACCTCGAGTGGAGCCTCGAA
>JALRFZ010000401.1 GCA_023253615.1 Verrucomicrobiales bacterium
ACCGGCAGCACCGGCAGGGTGAGGCCGAGGAGGATGGCGACGAGGATGATGCAACCTTCGCCGAGATTGGTCGGCAGCGTCCAGACGATGAAATTGCGGAGGTTGTCGAAGACGCCGCGCCCCTCCTCGACGGCGGCGGCGATGGTGGCGAAATTGTCGTCGGTGAGGATCATGTCGGCGGCGCCTTTGGCCACGTCGGTGCCGGCGATGCCCATGGCGACGCCGATGTCGGCCTGTTTCAGGGCGGGGGCGTCGTTCACTCCGTCGCCGGTCATCGCGACGATGTGCCCGCGGGATTGGAGGGCGCGCACGAGCCGGAGCTTCTGTTCCGGAGCGACCCGGGCGAAGACTTCCGTGCGATGGGCGAGATCGGGCAGATCCTCGTCGCTCACGCCCTCCAGCTCGCGGCCCGTGATGGCGGCGATGCCGTCGCCCTCGTCGTCGGCGATGCCGATCTGGCGGGCGATCGCCCGAGCGGTGACGGCATGATCGCCGGTGATCATCTTGACGCGGATGCCCGCGCGGCGGCAGGTCGCGACGGCGGCGACGGCCTCTTTCCGCGGCGGGTCGATCATGCCCTGCAGGCCGAGGAAAGTCAGGCCATCGCGGACGTGCGCATGGTCGAGATTGTCCTGATCGGGAGCGGCATGGCGGCGGGCGAGGGCGAGCACCCGGAGCCCGTCGGCGGCGAATTCATCGACCTGGCGCAGGATGGCATCGCGGTCGATCGGACCGAGCGTTCCGTCGGCGGAGAGGACGTCGGAGCAGCGGTCGAGGAGGCGCTCGACGGCACCCACCTTGTAGATGACGCGTCCCTCGTTGCTGCCGTGGAGCGTCGCGCGGAACATGTGTTCGGATTCGAAAGGGATCATCCCGAGGCGTGGCGAGGTCTCGACGATCTCGGCGTGGATGAGGCCGGCCTTGGCCCCTGCCACGAGGAGGGCGGCCTCGGTGGGATCGCCCTGCATGTGGGGGCGCCCCTCCTCGATGACCAGCTCGGAATCGTTGCAGAGGACGCCCGCGCGGAGGCACTCGAGGAGGGCCGGATGCGTGCGGGGATCGATTTTCCCGCCATCCCGGAGGAGGTCGCCGCGGGTGTCGTAGCCGCCGCCGGTGAGGACATATTCCTCGCCGCCGGCGAAGACCTTCTGCACCGTCATCTGGTTTTCGGTGAGCGTGCCGGTTTTGTCCGAGCAGATCACGGTGGTGCTGCCGAGCGTTTCCACGGCGGGCAGCTTGCGGATGATCGCGCTCCGCCGCGCCATGCGGCTAACGCCGATGGCGAGGACGATGGTGAGGGCGGCGGGCAGACCTTCGGGAATGGCTCCCACGGCGAGCGCCACGGCGGCCATGAACATCTCGACAGGGGACTCGCCCCGGAGCACGCCGACGAAGAAGCCGGCGATGGCGAGGGCGATGATGGCCCAGAGGAGCAGCTTGCTGAAAGCGGCGATCTTCTTGGTGAGCGGCGTGGAGATCTCGATCGTCTCGGCCATGAGCCGGGCGATGCGTCCGGCCTCGGTGCGGTCGCCGGTCTCGCAGACGATTCCCTCGGCTTGTCCGAAAGTGACGAGGCTGCCGGCGAAGGCGAGATTGCCGCGATCGCCCAGGACGGTGTCGGCGTCGAGGAGGGAGGCGTCTTTCGATACCGGGAGCGACTCTCCCGTCAGGGCCGACTCGTCGGTCTGGAGACTGTTGACCTGGAGAAGGCGCAGGTCGGCGGGCACCTTGTCCCCGCTCTGGAGCAGGACGACGTCGCCGGGCACCAATCCGGCCGAGGGGATGCGCGATTTGTGTCCGCTCCGGCGCACCGTGGCAGCGGTGACGACCATTTTCCCGAGAGCCTCGATGGCTTTTTCGGCCTTCGACTCCTGCAGGTATCCGATGACCGCGTTGATGAAAACGACGGCAAAGATCACCGCGGAATCGACATATTCACCCAGCACCAGCGTGATCCCCGAAGCGACGAGGAGGATGTAGACGAGCGGCAGGTTGAATTGCAGGAGAAACCGCAGCCAGGCGGGCCTGCCGGACCTCGCGGTGACGAGGTTGGGGCCGTGGATCGCGAGGCGTTTGGCGGCCTCCTCCTCCGTCAGTCCGGAATGCGGGTCCACCGCGAGGCGTTCGCGGACTTCGTTTTCCGGCAAGGCGTGCCATTGGGTGGCGGCTGCGGAAGGCTCGATCGGGCGTTTCATTTCCAGAAGGGGGGCTGGCACCCGGAAGTCCGGCACCGGGTGCGATGGTTCATTGCTTCACGATGGTCTCGCCCGTCGGTTCCACATCCTGCCAGGCGATGTCATCGACGGAGCGGCCGCCTTCGCCCGCGGATTCCTCTCCGATGAGGTTGCCATCCTTGTAAATCCTGACTCGCACGCCGCGGACCTTGTCGGACGCGGCTTCGTCGGTCTTGCCGCCGTCGCGGTCGATGTACATCTCGGTGTTGAAGCGGCGGAAAAAATCGATCCTGCCTCCCGCGGCGATCTCCGGCACCTCGAGCCGGCCGGCCACGGTCTCCAACTGTGATCGTTTCTCCGCCCCCACAGCCATCCCGGTGAAGGAGTTGTTTTTCATCACGACGTAATCATCGATGTAGATCTCGTAGCGGATCTCGAGCTTCCCGGCGGGGGCGATCTCCTTGTTGAAAACGACGATCTCGCACTCGTAGGGGATCACTTTCAGCTTGTCGTCCACCATTGATCCGGGGGCCTTGCCCTGGGTGCGCCCCGACCGGTCTTCCTCGAAATCGAAGAAATAGCCGAACTTGAATCGCACCGCTCCCGGATTCTGTTCGATCCAGTCCTTGATGAATTGCGGGTCGTCGACCGAGAAGGTGGAGACCGGGACGAGGAACTCCTTGGCCCCCACCTTGATGATGACCTGCTCCCCGGAATGCGCGAGGAGCTCTCCGTTGATCTTGCGCCCGTCCTTGCTGGTGAATTCACGGGCCTCCAGCAGGGCGGTCATACCGGTGAAAACGAGGAGAGGGAGCAAGCTCTTCATGGAACCAAATCAAACGGAAGCCTACCCGTTCGGCAAGCGAATCCGGTCCGTGATCAGGGAATTCCCCCGGTGGACGTGGAATCCGCGAAGCTTGCTCCTGCTGTTCTCGCCGGATCGGGCAAGTCATGTTACAATTCCCGCCGATGCCGCGATTTGCGACATGGTCTCTCTGCCTGCTCTCCCCGGTCTGGCTCTCCGCCTACGATCCGCCCGTCACCGTGCGCCCGTTGCGGAACGTCGCCGACATCCGCCGGCTGACCTACGAGGAGTCGCGTCTCGCCCCGCCGGTGACTTTGCGCGTCACCGTCATCTCGCACCTCCCCGACGGCTTCGACGGGCAGGACAACTCGGGAGGCATCTTTTTCGAGTATCCCTTCGACAAGCTGCCCCGCATCGGGGACGAGATCGAGATCACCGGCAACATCACGGGCGGCTTTCACGGCCCTTATGTCATCGTCGATGAATTGAAGAAATCCGGGTGGAGGCAGCCCCCCAAACCGCTGAATTTCCGGCCCGATTTCGTGCAGACCGGACTGGGCGACAACCGCTGGGTCGAGATCGAGGGGCTCCTCGTCGATGTGGCGTTCGGGGAATCGAAACGCGAGGGGACGGGGTTGCTCGTCACCGGCCAGAGCGAACTCGTGATCCGCTTCCGCAACGCGCACGAGGACTTCGACGTGGCCGGCCTCGAACGCAACGTCGGCTCGTGGGTGCGCCTGCAGGGCAGCGGTGATCCCCTCTTCAACGACCAGCGCCAGCGCATCGGCTCCGACTTCGTCTGCGCGAAACACCACTACGTCTCCGTCATTGAAAGAACGACCGAGTCCGAGCCCGTGCGGCTCGACGAGATCGGACGCTGGGACTCCCGGCGCACCCGCCAGGGGCTCGTCGAGACCAGCGGCACCGTCACTCTCGTCGAAGGTCCTTCCAGCCTCATCGTCCAATCGGGCGAACACGGGGCCCGCATCACCACGCTGAATCCGGTGGCCGTCGCCGTGGGCGAGCCCGTCACCCTCACGGGTCTGCCCGAGACGCAGGGCTACTTCGTCGGTCTGCGCTATGCGACGGTGCTGCCTTCCGAGACCGGCGAACCTCCTTCGGAGCCCGTCGAGGATGCCACCCCGCTCTCCCGCGACCACGCCTTCCAGCTCGTCAGCTTCTCCGGAAAACTCATCGAGAAAGGGCGCGGGCTCATCAACCTGCAGGTGAACGAAGCGCTCGTGCCCGCCAGCATCCCTCCGGGGCTCGGCGAAGTGCTGCCGCCGGAGGGGGCCGAGCTGCGCGTCCGCGGCGTGAAGCGCGTCGATGCCGACGAGCGCGGAGAAGTGCGATCCGTCACCATCGCCTTGCGGGGGATCGATGATGTCGAAGTGCTCGCCGTGCCCTCGTGGTGGACCCCGGGGCGTCTCTGGACCGCCATCCTCGTGCTCGCCACGGGTGCTCTTCTTTTCCTCGCCTGGCTCCTCGCCTTGAACCGGCGCGTCAAACAGCAGACCTCCCTCATCACCGAACAGATCGAATCGAACGCCACCCTCGAGGAGCGCAACCGCATCGCCCGCGAACTGCACGACACCCTCTCCCAAGGCTTCTCCGGAGTCGGCTACCAGCTCGCCTCCGTCGCCAACCACCTCACGAGTGATCCCGAGAAAGCCCGCAGCAAACTCGCCGCCGCGCGCGAAATGGTCGAGCACAGCCTCGCCGAAGCGCGCGATTCCCTCATCGGTCTGCGCATCCCCACGGGGGCCGAGGCGCTCGACTTTCCCGATGCGACCCTCGCCGCCGCCAAAGCCCGCTGCGAGGAGGCCGACGTCGCCTTCGAGACCGAACGCATCGGGTGGAACGGCAGCCCCAGGCTCGAGCCCGAGGCCGCCTTTGCCTGCCATCGCATCCTCCTCGAGGCCGTCGCCAACGCCCTCCGCCACAGCGGTGCCCGGCATCTGAAAGTGACCCTCGCGGCCGAGCCCGGATTGGCCCGAATGATCGTCGCCGACGACGGTTCCGGATTTGCCGTCTCCGCAAAGCCGCCCGAAGGTCACTACGGCATCCAGGGGATGCGCGAGCGGGCCGAGCGTCTCGGCGCCGACCTTGCGATCCACTCCGCGCCCACCCGCGGCACCTCCGTGGAACTCTCTTTGAAATTGAAATGAGCCAGCCAGAAACGCCCCTCTCCGTCATGCTCGTGGACGATCACCTCATCGTCCGCCGCGGCCTCGCCAGCCTCATCGGCGACGAGCCCGACCTCACCGTCGTGGCAGAGGCCGGCAGCGGGGAGGAAGCCATCGCCCTTGCCTCGCAGCACCGTCCCGATGTCATCGTCCTCGACCTGCGTCTCCGCGACATGAGCGGCATCGAAGTCGCCGAGACCCTGCGCGGACACAAGATCCTCATGCTCTCCAGCTTCATGCAGGAGGAAGACGTGCGCCGCGTCTTCGATGCCGGGATCCGGGGCTACCTCTCGAAGGACAAGGACAGCGCCGAACTCCTCAAGGCCATCCGTGCCGTGGGTCGCGGCGATCGCTACCTGCCGCCCGAGATCTCCCTCCTCCTCGCCAAGAGCGAACACAGCAGCCACCTCACCGCGCGCGAGCTCGAGATCCTCAAGCTCGTCGCCCAGGGCAAGGCCAACAAGGAAATCGGCGAGCAGCTCTCCCTCTCCGAAAACACCGTGAAGAACCACGTGAAGTCCATCCTCGCCAAGCTCAACGCCAAGGACCGCACCCATGCCGTGACCGAGGCGCTCAAGCGCGGGCTGTTCCAATTGGGCCGGGGATGAGAAATCGTCCGTAATCATCGGCGGCCCCGCGACAATATCCCCTCGCAGGGACGACCCCCGATGAACCCTTTGAAAAACCAGCCCCCTTCCGAGTTCGAGAATCTCCTCGAGTCGCATCGTCCGCGGCTGCATGCGTTTCTCCTCTCCCTCACCGGCAGCGGAGCCGCCGCCGACGACCTCGCGCAGGAGACCTGCCTCGTCCTCTGGGAAAAGCGCGAGCAATTCGACCCCGCCGGCGATTTCCGGGCCTGGGCTTTCCGCATCGCCTTTCTCCAGGCGCAGAACCACCGTCGGCGCGTGCTGCGCCAGCAAAGCCGCGAACTCCCCGGCGACGAGCTCTTCGACCGCATCGCCGACCTCGCGACCGAACGCCACGCCCCCGGCGAACTCGAGGAGAAGCGCCAGTCCGCCCTCGTCCATTGCCTGAAAAAACTGCGCGAGCCGCACCGCGACCTGCTCCTGAGCCGCTACCAGGATGGCACCCCTCTCGAGCAACTCAGCCGCGAGGCCGACCTGAACCGGAACGCCATGGCGCAAAAACTTTTCCGCATCAAGAACACCCTCGCCCGCTGCGTCCGCAAGCAGCTCGGGGAAACCGCCTGAAGGCCCCTTTTTCATGAATCCCCACGAAGAACAACAGGAGTTCGATACCATCCTCGCCGCCCTCGGCGAACGCGAGCTCACCGCCTGGGAGCGCGAGAGGCTCTGGGAGCTGGTCGCTGCCGACGACTCCCGCCTCGTCGCCTTCACCGATCATTGTTTCCTCGGATCCGAGCTCGGCGGCCTCACCGATGACCGGCTCGCCGATGCCGGGATCACGCGCGCGCCTGGAAACATCGTGCCCCTGCCCTCCGCCGCGGTCCCGAAGACCACCCGCCTTCGCCGCTGGTTCATCGCCGCCTCGGTGGCCGCGGCCATCTCGATCGCGATCCCCGCCGCGCTCCTCCTTGATCCTGACAAAACCACCTCTCCGCCCGTGGCCGCGACATCGTCCGCCGGGACGGATGCTGCCGCCGTGACCACACCGCCGGCCGTCCCCGCGGGATTGCGCCGCGACGGGCTCTCCCTCGACGACCGGAACGACGAGGCCGTCGCCCTCAGCGGTGCCGCGGCCCTCGCCAACAGCCGCACCCCCCGCGGCGGCCTGCCCGAGGGCGCGAAATCCGTGCCGGCGAAAATCTCCTTCAATCATCACGTCCGCCCCATCCTCTCGGAGAACTGCTTTTTCTGCCACGGTCCGGATGAAAAGATGCAAAAGGCCGACCTGCGCCTCGACACCCTCGAAGGTGCTTCCCGCGACCTCGGCGGCTACGCCGCGATCGTACCCGGAGATCCGGAGAAGAGCGAAGCCTGGCAGCGCATCCTCTCCGACGATCACGATACCGTGATGCCCCCGCCCGAATCCCACCGCACCCTCGGCGCGTCCGATCGCGAGATCCTCCGCCGCTGGATCGAGGAAGGTGCCGCCTACGAGGCCCATTGGTCCTTTGTCGCGCCGGTGCGGCCCGCCGTCCCCGCGCCCGGAGACCCGGCCTGGACGAGGAATCCGATCGACACCTTCATCCTCGCCCGTCTCGAGGCCGAAGGTCTCGGGCCCAATCCCACGGCCCCGCCGCGCAATCTCCTCCGGCGATTGTCGCTCGATCTCACCGGTTTGCCGCCCACTCCCGCCGAAGCCGCCGCCTTCGAGACCGCGTTCACCTCCGATCCCGATTCCGCCGTCGAGGCGGCCGTCGACCGCCTCCTCGCCTCACCGCACCATGGCGAGCGCATGGCCCTCGCCTGGCTCGATGCGGCGCGCTACAGCGACTCGAACGGATTCCAGCAGGATGGCAACCGCCACCAGTGGCCATGGCGGGATTGGGTCGTCCGGGCCTATCAGAACAACCTGCCCTTCGACCAATTCACGATCGAACAGCTCGCCGGCGATCTCCTTCCCGAGCCCACCCGGGACCAGCGCATCGCCACCGCCTTCAACCGCAACCACATGCTCAACGGAGAAGGCGGGGCCATCGCCGAAGAGCAGCGCATCAACGTCGTGCTCGACCGCGTCGACACCACCGCGACGACCTGGCTCGCCCTGACGATGGCCTGCGCGCAGTGCCACTCGCACAAATACGATCCCATCTCGCACGACGAGTATTTCCAATTCTTCGCCTTCTTCAACAACCTGCCCGAGAGCGGCGTCGTCGATTACCGTTCCGGACAGGGCTGCGCCTTCGGCTCCGGCGCCACCGTGCAGCTCGCGCGGCCGTGGCTGACCCTCCCGACACCGGAGCAGGAGTCGGAGAAAAAGAAACTGGAAGAGGAGATCAAGGCCGCCGAGGCCGGCATCGCCGCCCAGGACATCGTGATCGCGCCCACCCGGAAGCAGTGGGAGTCCAAATTCTCCGCGAAAGATCTCGAGGACCGCACCCGTTTCCCCGGCTCGCTCTCGACCATCCTCCGCACCCCCGATGACAAGCGCAACGCCAACCAGAAGCGCGAGGCGACCGAGTTTTTCCTCCGCACCGCCGACCACGGCATCGAATCGTGGACCGTGATGGGCAAGGAGATCACCGCCAAACGCGAGGCACTCCGGGCGCTGAACGAGTCCATCGTGCAGATCATGGTGATGGAGGAAAATCCCGCCGACAAGACGCGCGAGACCTTCACCCTCACGCGGGGCGACTACCAGCAGCCCGATCGGAAAGTCGCACCCGGCACCCCGGCGTTTCTCCCGGCGATGAAGGAGGGCCTGCCCCCGAACCGCCTCGGTCTCGCCAAGTGGCTCGTCGATCCCGGCCATCCCCTCACCGCCCGCGTCGCCGTGAACCGGATCTGGCAGCAGTTCTTCGGCATCGGCATCGTGAAGACCTCGGAGGATTTCGGCGTCCAGGGAGAGCTGCCGGTGCATCCCGAACTGCTCGACTGGCTCGCTGTCGAATTCGTCGAATCCGGCTGGGATGTGAAGCACCTCGTGCGCCTCATCGTCACCAGTAACACCTACCGGCAGGACGGGGCCTTCACCCCCGAAAAATCCGAACGCGATCCCGAAAACCGGCTCCTCGCCCGCGGCGCGAGAGCCCGCCTGCCCTCCATGCTGTTGCGC
>JALRFZ010000441.1 GCA_023253615.1 Verrucomicrobiales bacterium
GATACGCCACGCGGGATGGTATCTGGATGAAAAGCCGACGCACGACGACATCCGCGCGGTCTTCGCGGGGCTGCGTCCGCTCGCGAAACCACCGCGCGCGAAGGCGGGTGCCGCCTCGACGGCTTCGCTCTCGCGGAGCCACGTGCTCTATTCGAGCGAGTCGGGGCTGGTGACGATGACGGGCGGGAAATGGACGACCTGCCGGCAGATGGGAGAAGAGGCGGTGGATCGGGCCGCACAGGTCGGGGGGCTGCCGGTGAGACCCTCTTTGACGGCGGACCTGACCCTGTTGGTTCCCGATGACGCGGAGGTGTCCGAGGCGCTCGATCCGGATCTACCCTATCAGATGCACCAAATCGACCGTGCGGTGCGCGAGGAGATGGCGATGACGCTGGATGACGTGCTCAGCCGGCGGACGAGGATCGCTTTTCTCGACGAGGCGGCGGCCCGCCGATGTGCTCCGAAAGTGGCCGCGCGGATGGCGCGGCTGCTGGGACGCGACGAGCGCTGGATCCGCGAGGAGGTGGAGGCGTTCCCGATGAACGCCTGATCGTCCTCAGAGACTGCCGGCGCCCCAGGTCAGGGTGGGGTGGGTGCCGGCGTGGACGATCGCGGGGAAGGCGCTCAGGTTCCCGGAGGGGATCAGGGGCGTCTGATTCGTCTGGGTTTGTGAAGCAAGCGGCCAGATCAGGCAGGAGAACAGTGCAACAAGCAATGAGATCCTTCTTTTCATGTCTGTGGGTCGAGTGGAGAGCGGTCGCCGACCTCGTCGGAAGCAGTCCGGAAAATCGCCCCATGGTGGTTCGTGTTTGTGGTGGACCAAAGGGGAAATCTATCGGGCCAATGAAAATATTAGAATAATGAGGAACAAAGTAGGAGAAATCAGAATTATGATAATAAAACAGAGATGCACGTTGAAATCACACGCAGCCTCTTGATGATCCGGGAAGGGGGCGAACGACTCAACAACAACCGGTCCGCTCAATATCCCAACCCAAACCCGATATGGAACGTGCCCTCGGGCTGACCGGGGCGCTGATCCGGGTTGAACCCGTATTCGGCCCGAAGGGGGCCGATCGGGGTTTCGTAACGCAGGCCGAGACCCACGGCGTAGCGCAGGTCGCCGAGACCGGCGTCGGCATCGTCGAAAATGAGATTACCGGCATCGGCGAAGGGGACGACGCTGAGGCCTTTCACCACGGCGAGGGGGATCTCATACTCCGCATTGAAGACGGTGTAGAAATTCCCGCCCACCGGATGACCGCTGCCTGGATCGCGGAAGCCCATCGAGCGTTCCTGGAAGCTCCTCACACTGAAGGGGCCGCCGTTGAAGTAACGCAGGTCGATGGGAATGTCGTCGGTGTCGCCCATCGGCGTGATCAGGCCGGCGCGGGCACCGAGGCGCAGGGTGTGTTCGCCGACCGGCAGGTAATAGCCGAGCCGTCCGCTCGCCTTCCAATATTCCACCTCGCTGCCGAGGGCGGAGGAAGCCGCCGCGAGGGAGGTCTGGGCGATGTAGCCCTTGCGCGGACGGCGCGGGTCGTCGCGGCGGTCGCGGGTGAGGGAGAAACCAAGCTGGTGGGAAAGGTAGGCGGTATCGCCCAGATAAATCGGATCGATCTCGGCGTCGTGGACGTCGGTGTAGGCGGCCTCGCCGAAGACGGCGATGGAATCCTGCTTCCGCTCGCCGAAGCGGCGGCTGAACTCGTAGCGTCCGCCTGTCTTGAATTTCTCGTAGCCCTCCTCCTGGCGGTTCACCGCGAAGAGACCGCCGCTGAACTGGTAGGCGCTGTCGAGGAACCAGGGGTCGGTGTAATCGACCTGGCCGCGAGCACCCCGCTTCGAGAACTCGATCGCCGAATCGAGCTTCCGGACGTTGCCGAAGAGATTCAGGTTCCGGAATTCAAAACCGGCGATCGGGCCTTCATAGTTCGTGAAGCCTCCGTAGACCCCGAGGGTGCGGGAGTAGCCTTCCTCCACCTCGACATCGAGCAGGTAGGTGCCGTCCTCCTGCGAGACGATGTCGGTCCGCACCGTCTCAAAGGCACCGGTTTGGAGCAGCTCATTCACCGCCTGGTTCGCCTCGGAAGGCGAGTAGGGCGCATCGACGAGCTTTGCAAAATGGCGGTCGAAGAAGGTGGTGTTGACCTTCTCATTGCCTTTCACCCGCACGCCCGAGACCGCGACCGCTCCGCCCCAGTCGGCGGTGACGACGAGATCGATGGTGTCGTTGCCATCAAAAAGTCCGCCCTCCTGTTCCTCGGCGGTGACCTTGGCGTGGAAAAAGCCGGCGTTGACTGCGGCGGCACGCACCCGCGAGGTGAGATTGCCCCGGGTCGATCCTGAAAAGGTTTTTCCGGTGAACTCGGTCGCGATCGCCTCGAAGGCCGTCTCCAGCCCAGGGGCCGGGGCCTCGGGAAAGGTGATTTTGCCGATCTTCGCACCGATGCCCTCGGTGACGGTCACGGTCAGGTTCGCCCTCGTTCCCTCGATCTTCCGCTCCAGGTCGACCTCGGCGTTGCGGTAGCCGAGCATCTTGTAAAAAGAGACGACCTTGCCGCGGCCCTGCTCGATATCCTGCTTCACGTAGGGCAGGGGATCGCCGGGCTGTTTCTTGAGGCGTTTCATCGTCGCGGCGGTCAGCAGCTCGATCACCGCCGCGTCATCGAGGGCGACGTTGCCCTCCACCGCGATGTTCCCGACGAGGATGGAGGTGCCCTCGGACGCGGTCAGGAGGATGCGGGCGGCCTCGCCCTCACCGACGACCTTCCATTCGACCGTGGCATCGCTGTAGCCCTGCTCGCGCATCGCGTTCTCGAGGAAAAAAGCGAGATCATCGGCGCGGGCGCGGCTGACGCCGGCGGACTCCACGAATTTCATCTGCGAGGAGATCCACCCGCGGGCCGTTTCGGCCGGGATGGATTGCAGGCCCTCGATCCTCACGAGATCCGCCGCCGCCGTCGGCATGCCCGATACGAGCCCGCCCGCCACGAGGGCGGCGAGAGCCAGGAAAGGGGCTCGGAGGTGAGGGCGCATCGGCGAAAGTTTACTCGAATCGGAAGACGTATTTCAAGAGGGCCCGGTAATCGCTCTGGGCATCGACATCGCCGACGAAGAACAATTGTTTCCACAGGCGGATTTTCCCTCCGAAGGTCTGTTCGCCGGTTTCCTGATTGACACGGCCCAATTCAAGCTCAGTTCGGTCTTCTAGCAAGTCCAGAAGCGTGGGGTCGCCCTCGGCTTCGTTGCTTTTTTTCTGGAGGTTTTTCAGGAGCAATCCGGCCGCTTTGCCCGCCGCCATCGAGCCGGGATCGCCTCCGGTGAGCTCATCCCGGGTCGTGCCGGTCGCGAGCAGGGTCATGATATCCTCGCTCGGCATGGGCGGGATGCTGGTCAACACATACTGGGGGGAAAGGACGCGATCGTAGAGGTAGATCGAGATCTGGTAACGGTCGGCCTTGCCGCGGGCCTTGAATTCGAGGGCTCCGTTGAATCCGGTGGCCTGGTCGAACTCGATCCGCCCGGTCTCGACGTCGATCTTGCTGAAAGGCAGGCTCATTTCCCCCTTCTGGATCTCGACCGCGCCGACCGGATTCGGGCGTCCGAGGGTGCCTGTCAGGTTCAGGTCGGCGGAGACGGACGACTCGAGCAGATTGCTGCGGATGAGGAAGGGATCCTTCGTGTGGAGCCGCACTCCGAGGGTCCAATCCTGGAAGGGGGCGATCTTCACCCCCACATCGAGGTCCTGATAGGCGGTGCCGCCACCGGATGGGGCGCGCTCGACCGTCGGCAGGGCGGATTCGGCCTTTTTCGATGGCATGCCGATCGGCAGGAGATCGAAATTCTTGAAAAAGCGGCTGTTCGTGATCCCGATCTCGCCGGTGAGGGCGGCTTTGGAAAACGGGCCCGCGAGGGTGAGATCGAGATCGGTGCGCACGTTCACGTCGGGCGTGCGCACCACCAGCACCTCGCTGCCGGTGAGGCGGAGCTGGATCGATGGCTCGTCGCCCGGCTTCAGCAGCACCTCCCCCTTGCCCTCCAGCGTGCCGCCCGCAATCAGTGCGGAGAGCTTGTCGAGGGCGAGGCGGTTTTCGGCGAAGTTCGCGATGAGTTCGATATCCTGCAGGGAGGGAGCGAGGCGGTTTTCGAGACGGAGGCGCTGCAGGCCGAGTTCGCCATGGCCGCGTATCTGCGGTGCCGCGACCGTGCCGGAGACGGTCGCATCGAGCGAGATCTCGCCCGCGATCGATTCGATCCCCGGCACCTGGCCGGTGAGGAAGGCGAGCGAGCTGCGATCCATCTTCGCGCTCGCGGTGATCGTCTCGTCTTTCACCGCCCGTTTGCCCGTCGCCCAATCGGCCGGATGGAACGGCAGCTTCGCCGCGATCCCGAGCGGTTTCACATCGGGATGGCGGTATTCGCCGTTCAGGGCAAGGCCCGCCTCATTGGCATTGAGTTTCAACTCGAGGCGCCCCGCGGGCATCGCCTTCGCCTCGCGCGGCACGGTGATGCCATCGAGTTTCAGGGTCGTCGCCAAGGTTGGAAGGGTGGGCGTGCCGCCCGCCCTCAGATCGAGCGACAATTCGCCGAGGATGGGGGGCTTTTCCACGGCGAGGCGCGAGATCGTGCCGACCGGGAGCCGGTCGATCGCGAGAGCGAGTGCGAGCGGTGCTTCCTGACCAAACCACAAATCCGGTTTCAGCTTCGTGGGATCGAGCGGGATGCCGGCGTCGAGCGTCAGCACTTCGCGGCCTTCGCCGGACCCCTTTCCGACGAGGGAGAGCCGGCGATCGGCCCATTTCAAGACGCCGTCAAAGCCGAGCGGTTTGCTCCGCAGGCGAATCGTGGGGAAATCGGCCGAGGTCGCCGAGTAGGTGCCCGCGAGGTCGAGATCGAGCGGCTCGGCCCCGCCGGCGAGGCGCAGGGCGTCGGCATCGAGCGAGAGCGTGCCCGAGTGGTCCTGATCGGGAAAGTGGCCGTGGCCCTGCCATTCGAGCGAGGTTTTGCCCGGCAACAACTCGGCCATGGGACGGCCTCCGAGGAGTGCGCGGAGACGGCTCGATTTGGCGACGAGATCAGCCTGCACCGCGAGAGTGCCCTCGTAGCGCTTGTCCTTCAGATGAAAGCCGCCTCTGCCCTCGATCCGTGTCACTTCATCGAGCGCGACGAGGAGGGCCGCCTCGAGCTCGTCGGGTCGCGGGATCGTGACGGTCAGGTCGATCGCGTCGAAGGGCTCGGCCTCGACGGTGAAGTTCTTCGAAGTCAGCGAGATCGTCCCGGCGGTCAGGGAGCCTCGCTCGAGCTTCAGTGCCTGCACCGAAGCCGAGAGAGCACCGGCCAGGGGCAGGCCTTTCTGTTGCGGTGGGGCGAAATCGCGCAGCAGCGTCTCCACCTTCGAAACTTCCAGGGAAGACTCGACCTGCAGCGGCACCGCGGAGAGATCCGCGAAGGTGCGGGCTTCGCCGAGATCGAGGCGGGCGGTGGCATCGAGCAAGGTCTCGGATTGATCAAACCGCAGACGGGCGAGGAGCGGCCGCCCTGCCTGCTCGCGATCGGTGGCGGCGGTGAGGGAGATGTTTTCCAGCGCCATGCCTTGGAATTGCAGGCCGGAAAGCACCGCCTCCAGGCTCGTCTCCCACGAGGCGGGCACATCGACATCGCCGCGCAGGGCCAGATCGACGGTGGCGCGGGGCGGAGTGGTGGGCGCCGGGGCGGGATCCGATGCCGCCGCCTCCACCGCCGTGGTGGGTTTGTCAGGCTGCGTCTTGGGATCGGGCTGGAATTCGAGCCGGGTCGCGAGCTGGAGATCGGCGAAGTGGCCCCCGGCTTTCACCGACCCGTTGATCGTGCCGGGTAGTGGGGGAGCGGCGGCGAAGTAGCGTGTCACCTCCTCGAGGGCGAGCTGATCGAGGGTGAGATCGAGCGAGAGCGGTCCGGTCTGGGCGAGGAAGCCGCCTTCCGTCCCGGGCTCGAGCGGCAGGCTCGCGGCCAAGGCCAGCGGCACCCGGTCACCTCGCGTCAGCTTCCAATCGGAGAGCGTCACCACTTTGCCATCCCACCCTCCGCTCCCGCGCAGGGAGACATCTCCGGCAGTGAGGGAAAGGGAATCGAGCGAGGCCGTCTTGTCCGCATAGCCCGCCGCGAGTTGGCCGTCGATCGGAGTGCCGCCGCCGATTGTCACGGTCCGCAGATCGATCTTCGCCTCGCCGGTGTGGCCCTCGGCTCCAAGCGAACC
>JALRFZ010000470.1 GCA_023253615.1 Verrucomicrobiales bacterium
GAGCGTCCCGCGATCGGGCACTTCCAGGAGCAGGTGGAAGTGATTGGGCATGAAGCAGTAAGTGACCACCCGGACGCCGCTGAAGGCCTCCTGGTTGCGGAGGATCTTGCGGAAGATCTCCTTCTCCCCCGGCCCGAAGACCTTCCGCCGGTCAACGACCCGGGAAAATACGTGGTAATAGGAACGGCCGGTGGATAGGAATCGAGATTTCGTTTTCATGGAAATTGATCGAAATGCAGTCTGAATAAGCGAAGCGCAATCAGAATATTAATTGTCGAAATATTTCTCGAAGCAAGCCGGATCGAGAGATGTTGATGCCGTGGGTTGCGCCATTTTGAAATCGGGATTGGGCCGATTCGATGATTTCGCTTGGCAGTTGAGACGGGCTGAATTAGATGATGGGTCGCCGAGCCATGAACGAGACTCCTCCTCCGCTTTTTCAGCAGCCTTACGCCCAGGCCGCACCGGTGCCACCTCCGGCCAGGAAGTCGGGTTGCGGTCTTGGGGGGCTGGGATGCGGGCTGGGTTGTCTGATTGCCGTCGCCGCTTGTGTTGCCTTGGTCATTTTTGGTGTCGTGGCGGTGAAAAACTACTTCGGGGGGGTGATCAATGAATACACTTCGACCGAGTACGTCCCTCTGCAGCCCCCCCAAGCAAGCGAGGATCTGGTCTCCGACGCTCTTGGAAAATACGATTCCTTCCGGGAGGGCATGGCCTCGGGGGGGCAACCCGAGCCGTTGGCCCTGACCGGCGAAGAGTTGAATCTCATCCTCTGGAACCATCCCAACTTCGCCCCGCTCGCCGGAAAGGCGAATGTCGCGATCGAAGGGGATGCGCTCCGGAGCCAGGTCAGCCTCAACTTTGATGAGCTTCCCGTCCCGGAAGGTTTTCTGGCGGATGCTCTCAAAGGAAAGTTCTTCAATGGTGAAATCACCGTGAAAATGGGAATGAACGCTGGTCGGCCCGCACTCTACCTCGAGGGGCTCTCGGTGAACGGAAATCCGGTTCCGGAGGCCTTTCTCTCCGGTATGCGCGCCCAGAATCTCCTTGAGGATGCATCGAAAAATCCTGAAGCGATGGCCCTCTTCGATCAGATCGGGGATCTCCGGCTCGAGGAAGGCCGTCTGATCATCGTGCCCAAACCGGCCCAGCCGTGAGACGGTCACGCGAGAATCGCCGGGAAACGCGCCTTGCGACCCTGGCCGGATGCGGGGTCAAAGCTTCTCGTAAGTGCCTTGGTCGCGTTTTTCAAGCACGGTGAATCCCGCCTTCTTCGCATCGCTGACGGAGAGAGGTTTCGTGATCTTCGGCGTGCTGACGCTGCGGGAAACAAGTTTCTTCACCGGATTGCGGCAGAGAGGACAGGCCTCGAGGGCGGGGCGGTCAACGGGGCGACGAAGCTCGAATCCCTTCTTGCAGATTCGGCAGCCTTTCCCGGGATCGGTGGTGATGTATTCGTAGAGCGGCATGATGCCAATATCGCGGCGGAATCTGCAGGTTTCAACTTCCGCCGGAAGGAGCCGTTTCGTGCAGAAAAAAAGCGGAGTCGTGGGACTCCGCTTTCTCGATTGAAGCTTGGGGAAAATGGGACCGGGCAATCACCAGCTCGACTTCGTCACGCCGGGGATCATCCCGTTGGAAGCCATTTCGCGGAAGGTGATGCGGGACATCTTGAAACGACGGATGAATCCGCGACGACGACCGGTAACTTCACAGCGATTGACAAGGCGGGTCGGGCTCGCGTCACGCGGAAGCATGGTGATGCCGTCGTAGTCTTTTTCGGCCTTGAGCTTCGCACGAAGCTTGGCGTATTTTGCTACGGTGCGAGCCTTGCGCGCGTTTCGGGTGATCCAACTCTGTTTTGCCATGGTGGGGGCGGGAATTTTACGCCATTTGGCAAGGATTCAAGTGGAAATTCAACATTTCGTCTCGTCAGGGCCTCGCCTTTTGTGTTTCTTTCCCGATATGAACCTCGTTCCGCGCCGTTGGCCTCTGATTTTGCTGATTTCAATCGCTTTGCCTGCAATGACCCGGGCGGCGGATCCTCCGTATTCCGAGGATGGAGAGGAAAAGGATTGGTTGGAGTTCTACTACGAAAATCCGACGCCGGACCGGTTTGTGGCGCAAATGAAGGACTGGGCGGCCGACGGAACCTTGGACAACGACCAGGCCAAGCCGGCCCTGATCGCGTTCATCAGCCAGCTCCTCCGTCAGAACCGTGAAAAGCTGTCCGAATGGTATGGGGAACTCGCCGGTCTGGAGCCGGGACAGATGCAGGTGATGCACACCGCGATGCTCTTCTCCAGAACGAGCGAGGCGGATGAGATTCTCAAAGAGCGATTCGGCAAGGCCTACGAGGATCAGAAGCAGGAGACGAAGAAGATCCTCGAAATGCCCCTCGATCAGCGCGACACGATGGACATGCTTTGGGGGTTCTATTATGCGACGGGATCGCCGGAACCGGTCCGCCGACTCATTCTGGCCTTCCGTTTCCAGGACGCGCCGGAGAAACCGCCGGGGGTCGAGGTGCCGGAGGGATATGTGCCTCTTTACAAGCAACTCCCCGACTTCGCCCACAATTCCCTCGTTGCCAACGGGGAGCGCCATCCCCGGCTCGTCCAGATCCTGCAGGTGCTGCTGGAAAAGGACGAGAGTCTCCTGGAGATGGAAAAGGCGGGGGTGAGGAAGGTGCTCGAGGAACTCGGGCAATCTGCACCCGGGAAGGAAGCCTGATCTCAGCGCACGACGCGGGCACCGCCGCCGGAGACGACCTTCTTCACTTCGCTGAGCGAAGCCATCGTGGTGTCGCCGGGAGTGGTCATGGCAAGGGCGCCGTGGGCGGCACCATATTGCACGGCCTTCTCCGGATCGTTCGACTCGAGGAAGCCGTAGACGAGGCCGGAGGCGAAGCTGTCGCCGCCGCCGACGCGGTCCATGATCTCGAGATTCGGGTAGGCGTTCGACTCGTAAAACTTCCCGTCGTGCCAGCAGATCGCGGCCCAGTCGTTGACGGTCGCTGTGTGGACCTCGCGCAGGGTCGTGGCGGTGGCCTTGAAGTTGGGGAATTCCTTCACCGCCGTCTCGATCATCTTCTTGAAGTTCGTCACGTCGATGCCGCGGACGTGTTCATCGACGCCCTCGACTTCGAAACCGAGCGAGGCGGTGAAATCCTCCTCGTTGCCGATCATCACATCGACATATTTGGCGATCTCGCGGTTCACTTCCTGAGCCTTGGCGAGGCCGCCGATCGAGCTCCAGAGAGAGGGACGGTAATTCAGGTCGTAGCTGACGATGGTGCCATGCTTCTGCGCGGCTTTGCAGGCCTCGATCGTGAGCTCGGCGGTCGTCTCGCTGAGCGCGGCGAAGATGCCTCCGGTGTGGAACCAGCGGGCCCCTTGTTTGCCGAAGATCTCGTCCCAGTCGAAGTCGCCGGGCTTCATCTGGCTCGCAGCGGTGTTGGCGCGGTCGGGGCAGCCGACGGCTCCGCGGATGCCGAAACCACGTTCGGTGAAATTCAGCCCATTGCGGACATCGCGGCCGATTCCGTCATACTTCTTCCATTGGATGAAGCGCGTATCGACTCCGCCCTGGAGGATGAAGTCCTCGATGAGGCGTCCCACCGGGTTGTCGGCGAAAGCGGTGATGACGCCGGCGCGGAGACCGAAGCAGCGCCGCAGACCGCGGGTGACGTTGTATTCGCCCCCACCTTCCCAGGCCGTGAACTGGCGGGCGGTGTGGATGCGGCCCTCGCCGGGATCGAGGCGGAGCATGACTTCGCCCATGGAAAGGCAATCGTAGGCGACTTCGGAAGCGGGTTTGATCGTGAGTGGCATGGTGGGTCGGGGAGTTAAAATCGGGATTGGGGAAAGTCAAAACGAAGAAACCGGCCGTCCGACGGGAATCCGGGTTCAGACCAGTTCGCGCATCGGACGCGTTTTCGGAGCAGGAAGGTCCTGCCCTTGCTCGGAGATCAACCTTTCCCACTCATCAATGGCATCCTGGAGTTCACGGGCGACCTCGATCGGGTCGTCACCGTGGATGCCTCCAAAGAACAGGTCGGGGCACCAGCCGATGTAGCATTGGTCCTCTTCCGACCAAGAGACCCAGCGATGGTAAATGTCGGTAGGTTTCATCTCCGGTTTGCCTCTTCGATCGCGGCGCGGACTTGCTTCTCCTGATAGGGCTTCGCGTCGGCACCGCTCTTGCCGGAAATCGTAACACCGATTCCTTTCGGGTGCTGGAAATTTCGATGGCTTCCTTTGCCACCGCGATTTCGGAAGCCCGCTTTTTCGAGATCCTCGATCAGCTGGCGGACCTTCCTTGGCATCGCTCAGAACTTGTTGGCCTGGATGAAATCGGGATTGCCCGACAAATAGTTGATCAAATTGTGAGTCGCCCGCAAGGCCTGGCGTTCCACGCTCTCGTAGGTCCGCGAAGCGATGTGGCTGGTGATGACGCAATTCGGCGCGTCGAAGAGCGGATGTCCGGCGCGGGGCGGCTCTTCGTCGAGGACATCGGCGCCGTAGCCGCCGACCTTGCCGCTCACGAGCGCCTCGCGGATGTCGTCGGTCTCGACCAGTTCCCCGCGGGCGCAGTTCAGCACGACGACCCCGTCCTTCATTTCCGCGATCTTCTCCTTGTTGATCATGCCGCGGGTGTTTTCGTCGAGGAAGCAATGCAGGCTCACGACGTTCGCTTCGAGGAGGACTTCATCCATCGTCGCGCAACGTTTCACGCCGTGTTCGGCGGCGAAAGCTTCGTCGAAATAGGGATCGTAGGCGATCACCGACATGCCGAAGGCCTTGGCGCGCGTCGCGACCTCCTTGCCGATGCGACCGAGCCCGATGATGCCCATGGTGCTGCCAAGGATTTCATGCCCGACCGGCTTCTTCCAGCCTGCGACCCACTTGCCGGCGGAGACATCGACGGCGTTTTCGATGATCTTCTTCGTGATACCGAGGAGCAGTCCGAAGGTATGCTCGGCCACGGTGGTGTGGTTGACTCCGGGCGTGTTCAGCACGGGCAGCTTTCGCTCGGTCGCATGGGCCACGTCGATCTTGTCGAGGCCGATGCCGTATTTGCTGATCACCTTGAGACGGGGGAGGGATTTTTCAATGACGGCGCGGGTGATCGCGTCGTCGCCGCAGAGAAAAGCGTCGAATTCCCCGGACAGTTCCAGCATGGCCGATTCCGGCAGCGGGCCGCGCTCGCGGACGATCTCGAACCCCTGGGATTCGAGTAGCTCGTGATGGGGGCCGGGGGTATCCTGGTAACTGGTGGTGGAGAGCAAAATTCGGGTTGTCATGGCGAGGGGCAACGGTTAGCGAGAGGTCGGGCGAAAACAAGGCCCAAGTTGAGCCCTTTCCCAACCCTTTTTCCGACCATGGAAGACACCCCGGAACGCGATTTCGGTCCCCAGCCGCTTGATGCCCTCCTCACCGAACTGGGCTTGGAAAACCACGCCCTCGTTTCTGCCAGCACCGAGCAGCTCACCCACAAACAGGTCCAGAAAGCGCGCAAGGGCCGGTATATCACGATCAACATCCAGCGTAAGGTCTTGAAGGCGCTGAACGCCGCCGTCCCCGCCGGAGAGGACGGCTCGAAGCCCGTCCATGAGCTCGGCCAGCTCTTCAACTACCGGCCCTGAATCCGCCGACCGATGCAGCTTTCCAAAAAAGCCGACTACGCCCTGCGCGCCATGGCCATCCTCGCGGCCTTGCCGCCGGACCGCACCCTCCAGGCACAGGAGCTTGCCGAAAGCGGCAAGATCCCGATCAAATTCCTCGAACAGATCCTCCTCGTCCTGAAACGCGCCGGCCTGCTCCGCAGCAAGAGGGGGGTCGGGGGCGGCTATCGTCTTGGTCGGGAGAGCCGGCTCATCACGGTCGCCGACATCGTCGAGTCCGTCGATGGAGAGCTCATGCGGTTTCTCGAAGCCAAGGGATATCCCGACTTCCCCGGTTCGCGCGGCATCCAGCGTTGCCTGTCCGAAGCCGGCGAAGCGACCAACCGGAAGTTCCGCGAGACCAGCCTTGAAGACCTCATCCGGCCGGACGTCGCCGATGCGATGGTGGGGTATGGGATTTGACCGCGGGTTCGCAGCAACAGGACGTGAATGCGGGGGGCTTCGGAGAGGAGTTGGAGTATCGTACTGCCATGAACCGCCGTTCCCTCTTCCAACTCGCCGCCGGAGCCTCCGGATTGGCTGCCCTGCCTTCGATCGCCCGGGAAAACGCCGCCCTTTCCTTTCGATTTCTCTTCGCCACCGACATCCACGTGCAACCCGAGCGCCGGGCGGGTGAGGGCTGGAAACAATGCGTCGCGAAGATGAACGCGGTCGCGGCCGCTCCGGCGACCAAGTCGGACTTTCTCATCACCGGCGGCGATCTCATCATGGACGCGCTCGAGGTCGGGATCGACCGTGCGCGGCTGGAGTGGTCGCTCTACGACGAGGGATTGAAGGCACTCGAAATGCCCGCCTACCACACCGTCGGAAACCACGATGTCGTCGGCTGGTCCTCGAAGGCCGTTGTCGATCCGGGGCATCAGGACTATGGGAAAAAGCTCTTCGCCGACCGTTATGGCGAGGGCAAAACCTATCGCAGTTTCGATCACGGCGGCTGGCATTTCGTGCTGCTCGATTCGATCGGGCGCAACACGACCACCGGCGACTACGAGGGCCGCATCGACGACGACCAACTCGCCTGGCTCGAGGCCGATCTCGCGAAGTCGGGAAAGGAGAAGCCCGTTGTCCTCGTCACCCACATCCCGTTTTACTCCGTCTGGCATCAGGTGATCAAGGGGCCCTCCTTCGCCCTCGACGGAAAGGCCCTCGTCGCGAATGTCTTCGAGTTCCGCAAGCTGCTCGAGGCGCACAACGTGAAGCTCGTCCTCTCCGGCCATGGCCATGTCCTTGAGAAAATCGAGATCGGCCGGACCCGCTACATCCAGGGAGGGGCGGTTTCGGGGATGTGGTGGAAAGGCCCGGTCTACGGGAATCCCGAGGGTTTCGGAGTCATCGAATGCCGCGCTGATGGCAGCTTCGACTACGACTACCGGTCCTTCGACTGGCAGGTCCGCCCGGAGGCTTGATCCGATCTTACGCCGAAAAGATCACGCTTTTCCGCCCGACGACATCCGGGGCATACCGGTGCATCTTACCCCATGCGCCAAAATTTCGTATGGCTTTCCGCCGTGCTGACGTTCTCCTTGTCAGGTCATGCCGCCGACGAGATCGACTTCCAGCGCGACATCCGGCCGCTCCTCAGCGACCGCTGTTTCAAATGCCACGGGTTCGACGAGGAGATGCAGGAAGCCGATCTCGGCCTGCATACTTTTGCGGCGGCCACGCGGGACCTCGGCGGCTATCAGGCGATCAAGCCGGGTGACGCGGGTACGAGCGAATTGATCGCCCGCCTCATCAGCGAGGATCCGAAGGAGGTGATGCCTCCGCCGAAGTCGAACAAACCGCGCTTCTCCCCCGAGGAAGTCGCCTTGATGAAACGCTGGATCGACCAAGGCGCCAGGTATCAGGAGCATTGGTCCTTCGTGAAACCGGTGCGGCCGGAGGTGCCGGCGAAAGGCGGGAGCGGATCCGATCATCCCATCGATCGTTTCATCGAAGCGAAGCTCGCCGGCAAGGAAATGCCCTTGAACGGCCCTGCCGATCCCCACACGCTCATCCGCCGCCTTTCCTACGATCTCCGCGGCCTGCCGCCGACGATCGCGGAGACCGACGCCTACCTCGCCGAGCACGCGAAGGATCCCGAGGCCGCGTGGGGCGCTCTCATCGACCGCTTCCTCGCCTCGCCCGCCTATGGGGAACGGTGGGCGCGCGACTGGCTCGATCTCGCTCGTTATTCGGACACGAACGGCTACGAAAAAGATCGTCCGCGTTCGATCTGGCCCT
>JALRFZ010000493.1 GCA_023253615.1 Verrucomicrobiales bacterium
GCCAAGCAGTACCCGGTCGTGGCGAGCGTCGATCAGGTCGTCGTCACCGGGGACCGTGCCGAGGCCAACGTCACCTCATACATGGCCTACGACCCGAACACCACCTCGACGCGGAGCTTCGATCTGCAGTTCCGCGACGACCAGTGGAAGATCTGCCAGGCGAGCTAAGCGGAGACCGAACGCCCGGAGCTCTTGAGGTCGTTGCACGCCTCCACGACGCGCTCCGACATGCCGGCCTCGGCCTTCTTGAGGTAGCTGCGCGGGTCGTAGGTCTTCTTGTTGCCCACCTCGCCGTCGATCTTGAGCACGCCGTCGTAGTTGGTGAACATATGGCCGGCGACCGGGCGGGTGAAGGCGTACTGGGTGTCGGTGTCGACGTTCATCTTCACGACGCCGTAGCCGAGGGTCTCGCGGATCTCCTCGAGGAGCGATCCGGAACCGCCGTGGAAAACGAGGTCGAACTCGGCCGCGGCACCATACTTCGCGACGACGGCGGCCTGGCCTTGCTTGAGGATTTCGGGCTTCAGCTTCACGGCGCCGGGCTTGTAGTGGCCGTGGACGTTGCCGAAGGTGGCGGCGAAGGTGAATCGGCCGATCGGATGGAGCGCCTCGTAGACGGCGAGCATGTCCTCGGGGGTGGTGTAAAGCTTGTCGTGCGGGGTGTCTTCGCCACCGGCGGCCCCATCTTCCTCACCACCGACGACGCCGGCCTCGACCTCGAGGACGATGCCGTTCTCGGCGCAGAGCTTCAGGTATTCCTGCGAAATCGCCATGTTCTCGGCGAGGGGAAGCTCGGAGGCGTCGAGCATGTGGTTCTGGAACAGGTTGTTCTCACCCTTGGCGCGGCGCTTGGCCGTTTCCTCGATGAGGGGGGCGAGGAAGGTCGAGGCGACCTGGGGACGGCAGTGGTCGGTGTTCAGGGCCACGAGCACATCATATTGCTCGGCGAGCCGGTGGGTCAGCTCGGCGAGGGCGATGACGCCGAGGACCATGTTCTTGTGGTTCAGGCCCGAGGCGAACTGGCCGGCTCCGGTGGAGAACTGGATGATCCCGTCGGACTTCTGGTCGGCGAAGGCCTTCAACGCGGCATTGATCGTGACGAGGTTGCTGCAGTTGATGGCGGGATAGGCATAGCCACCCGTCTGGGCGGCATCGAGCATGGCTTCGAACTGTTTGGGTGTGGCGACTGGCATAGTGTCGCTCCCTTACGGCTTCGCGGTGCGTTTTTCAAGAGGGGATTTGCATTGTTTTTGCTGCATGGACGGGCCGAAGATGCCGAATTTTGTTTGTCAAAAATCGGGGGCGATTCTAATCTGATCCCGTTTCAAGGGATGTCCGAATCGATCTTCACGAGGGAAGGTTATATCAGGCCCGCGGTGCTCATCGCGGCCTATCGTGGCGGCATGTTTCCGATGGCGATGGACAACCGCGGCGAGATCGGCTGGTTCTCGCCCGATCCGCGCGGGGTGCTGCCGCTCGATGAATTCCACATTCCCCACGGTCTGAAACGGACCCTGCGCCGCAATCCCTTCGAGGTGCGGATCGATACGGCCTTTTCCGAAGTGATGGCCGGCTGCGCCGACCGCCGCACCACCTGGATCAGCCGCGAGATCGTGACGAGCTACGAGAAGCTTTTCGAACTCGGTTACGCCCATTCGGTCGAGACATGGCTGGATGGCGAACTCGTCGGAGGGCTCTACGGCGTCTCCATCGGCGGGGCCTTCTTCGGCGAATCGATGTTCAGCCGCGTCACCGATGCCTCGAAGGTCGCCCTCGTCGCCCTCGTCGAGCGTCTCCACGAGCGGCATTTCCTCCTCCTCGATACCCAGTGGACGACCGATCACCTGAGCCGCTTCGGCTGCCGCGAGATCCCGCGTTATGATTACCTCCGCCAGCTCAACCGGGCGCTGTTGGTGACGACGAGTTTCGGGTGAGGAGGATTCCCCGATTCGGGAGGCAGGGGAATGTGCCCCGAAGCCTTGCATTTGTGAGGGGCGGGGCGTACGATTCACCCATGACGACGTTGGAATTGCCGATCAACGAACAATGGCTCTCCGGCTTTCGAGGAAGCGAGGAAGAACTCCGTCGGGAATTGCGCGAAATTCTTGCGGCGAAACTTTTCGAGCTCGGACGCATGACCTTGTCGCAATCGGCGGAACTCGCAGATCTGCCCGTGTGGGCCTTCATGGAGCGGCTTTCCCAGTTGAATGTTTCCGTCGTCAACCAAACCAGAGACGACCTCTTGGATGAGCTCGCCGATCTTCGGAACTGAGCGACTCATCATTTGCGATGCGAGTCCGCTGATTCTCCTCGCGAAAGTGGGCCAGCTCGATCTGGTTTCTTTGTTCGCCAAGGAGGTGTGGATTCCCGATCGGGTATGGCTTGAAATCACCGCTCCTCCAAGGCGTCCGGAAATGATCGATCTCGAGCGCCGTTTCAGCAGTTCAATCAAAGTGGTCGACAGAGACATTCACGCCGATTTTGCTTTGGTGGTCGATGATGGCGAGGCGGGAGTGCTTGCGCTCGCGACGCAGGAGACGGACGCCTGGCTCCTTATGGATGACCGCAAGGGCCGGGCGGTTGCCGCGGCCAGGGGATTCCGATGCATCGGCACTCTCGGACTTCTTGTCCGGGCCAAACTCGACGGAAAAATCGAGGCTTTGGTGCCACTGTTTGAGCGACTCCGTGAGGAGCGTTGGTTTATTGATCCCGGATTGATCGAGGAGGCCCTGAGGGCGGGCGGAGAAATCGACTGACCCGGAAATCCGATCACCTTACCCCCCCGCCACCATCCGCACGACCTCGATCGTGTCGCCCTCTTCGATGGGCGTTTCATCGAACTCCCGCCGCAGCACGGCGAGGCCGTTTCGCTCCACGAGGACGGGTTGGGGACCGAGGCCCACGGCTTCGAGGAGGGTGCTGATGGTGAGGGTGCTCTCCGGAAATTCCCGGGGGACGCCGTTGAGGGTGATCTTCATGCGGTGACAGCGAGTTCGTCGGGGGCTGGGGCTCCGGCGAGTATGGAGGCATCCCAATCTTTCCACACGGGCTCCAGCCCGATGGAGCGGAGATGGGCGGCGACTTGGGCGGCGCTCCGTTCATCGGCGATGTCGAATTGTCCCGTTGCCGGAGTCGCACCACCCGAGCAGGCCGCCTTGGCGGGCTTTTCCTCGAGATCGACGCGGCGACCGCGTACGGTGAGGTGGACGTCGTCGGCACCCTCGCCCGTGTAGCCGCCTGGTTCGGTGTGGCTGCCGGCGCTGATCGAGGTGACGCCGAGAGGGAAGAGGGCGTTCCGCAGCGGCTCGGGTTCGCGCGTGCTGAGGACGATGCCGACCTGGGGAAAACAGACGCGGAAGGCGCAGAGGGTCTGCACGAACTGTGCGTCGCTCATGGCATGGCGCGGTTGGAAACTGCCGGCGGCGGGACGGAGGCGTGGCAGGGCGATGGTGAAGGTCGCCTTCCAGCAGGTGCGCTGGAGGTATTCGAGATGGGCGGCGAGGCGCAGGACTTCCTGCCGCCAGTCGCTCAGGCCGACGAGCGCCCCGATCCCGATGCGGCGGAAGCCGGCCGCGTATCCCCGCTCGGGACACTCGAGGCGCCAGTCGAAATCCTTCTTCGGTCCCGCGGTGTGGTACTCCGCGTAGGCGGTCCGATCGTAGGTCTCCTGATACACGACGAGGCCCTCGCAGCCGGCGCGGACGAGGGGCTCGTATTCCGGCGTTTCCATCGGTCCCACTTCGATCGCGAGGGTGGGGACGAAATCGCGGAGCGCGGCGAGGCATTCCTCGAGGTAACCTTCGGAGACAAAACGGGGATGTTCGCCTGCGACGAGGAGGAGGTGGCGGAAGCCGAGGCCGGCGAGGTGGCGTGCCTCTTTCACCACCTGCGGCACGGTGAGGGTGGTGCGGAGGATGGGATTGTCTCGCGAGAAACCGCAGTAGGCGCAATTGTTGACGCACTCGTTCGAGAGATAGATCGGCGCGAAGAGGCGCATCGTGCGGCCGAAATGGCGGCGCGTCGTCGCGACCGACTCTCCCGCGAGCGATTCGAGCGCCGCAGGCGTCATCGGATCGAGCAGCGAGCGGAATCTCGCCAGCAGGGGAGAGAGCGGCGCGCCGGCGTCGAGCGCGTTCAGATGGGTGACGAAGGACATTCCGCCGGAAGATACCTGCGCCGTGCCCGAGGGCAACGGATCATGCCCCGGAAAATCCGCCTTTTCCAGCCACCGCGGGCAGGGAGGGGGAGATCCTGAAAAAGGCTGTAAAAAAAGCGTTGCCAAACATCTCCACCACCGCTAATAAACCCGGAATCCGAAAATCCATTCCCCACCTTTCCAATGGCCGACGCATCTATCGAAGAGAAAGTTAAGAACATCATCGTTGAACAACTGGGCGTGAGCGAAGAGCAAGTGAAGCCCGAAGCCAAGTTCATCGAAGATCTCGGCGCCGATTCTCTCGACACGGTCGAGCTGGTGATGGCTTTCGAGGAAGAATTCGACATCACCGTCCCCGACGAAGATGCCGAAAAGCTCATGAGCGTCGGCGACGTCTACGCCTACATCGCCGAGCAGTCGAAGTGACCCTCTCCGGTCCCCGACCTGACCCTGTTTGAAGGTGCGCCTCCCCGGAGGCGCATTTTTTTTGGATCGGGGTGCCCCGTGCGGGCTGCTCCCGGGCGTCCAGTCGCTTTCGCCTGCCGCTTCGGGCTTCCCTGTTGGATTTCCCCGGGATTTGCGCTTAGACTTGGCCACTCCGCCGATCATGGCCGCCCTTTCCTTCGACGACATCGCCTATGCCATGGAGCACACCGTCGTGCTTCACGAGCCCGACCGTCTCATCGACACCTTCGGCACGACGAATTTCCAGTTCCATCTCCTCACCGAGCCGATGGACTCCGTCGGCACCGTGCGCATCCGCGAAGGCCGCATGGAGGCGGAGCGACCGAAGATCCTGCGTCCCGAAGGCTACCGGGATCTCCTTTTCGAGGGATTCGGCGAGCAGGCCGAGAATGTCGGGTACGCGCTGACGGTGGCAGCCCTGCAGCGGGCGCTGGCCGAGCCGCGACGTGGGCTCGCCGATACGGGCTCGTGCCGTCTCGCCGAGTAGCACACCGCCGAGAGGCATGGACTGGTCGCGACACGCCGAGGCTTCGCCCGGCTACGCGACCATTCCA
>JALRFZ010000611.1 GCA_023253615.1 Verrucomicrobiales bacterium
CGACTATCCCACGGAGACGGATGTGAAGGTCGCCTACGAGGCGAATCGCGATACCTTTCTCGAGCCGAAAGCCTGGCAGCTCGCGCAGATCTTCGTTTCCGCCGTACCCGCGGAGTCGAATGTCGCCGCCGATCCCGAGGCAAAGGTGGAACGCATCGCCGAGGCTTTGAAAAAAGATCCCGCCTCTTTCGCCACCCTCGCCGCCGCTGAGAGCGAGGAGCCGACCAGCGCCGCGAAGCAGGGCGAGATCGGCTGGCTGCCCGAACCCCGCATCCACCCTGACATTCGCGCCATTCTGCCCGGACTCCCCCTCGGCGCGATCTCCGAACCCGTCCGCATGGACGACGGCTGGCATTTCATCCAGGTGCTCGACATCCGGGAAGCCCGCGTCCCCACCCTCGAACAGATCCGCGAGCCGCTCGCCGAACGCCTCCGCGCCGAAAAGGCCCGGCTCGGCACGGAGGCCTACCTCGCGGAGCTGCTCCGCGAACATCCCATCGCCATCAACGAGATGGTCCTCTCGAAGCTGCTCCGCGCCGCCACGCCGTGAACCACACCTGCGTCTTTTCCTCCGCATGAAACTCGCCTCCTTCCGCCGCACCGCGCCATCCTTGGTGAAACCGCTTGTCTCCGCTCTGCTCACGGCTGGCGCGCTGCTGATGACAGGCTGCGATTCCAAACCGGGAAATTCATCCGGCGATATCGAACTGCTCAATGTCTCCTACGACCCGACGCGGGAATTCTACGAGGAAATCAACGTCGAGTTCACCCGTCATTGGAAATCCCAAACGGGGCAGACCATCAACGTCCTGCAATCTCACGGAGGCTCCGGCCGCCAGGCAAGGTCCGTCATTGATGGCGTCCCGGCCGATGTCGTCACCCTTGCGCTCGCGCTGGACATCGACGCCATCCATCGCGAGCGGGGCCTTGTCCCCGCTGATTGGAATCAAAAGCTCCCCGAAAACTCAAGTCCCTACACTTCCACCATCGTCTTTGTCGTCCGCAAGGGCAATCCACAGAAGGTAGAGGATTGGGACGATCTGGTCCGGCCAGGCATTCAAGTCATCACCCCGAACCCCAAAACGGGCGGTGCCCCACGCTGGTGCTACCTTGCTGCCTGGGCATGGGCGTCACGCAGCTTCAACGGCGACGAAGTGAAGATCGTTGACTTCATTCAGAGCCTCTACCGCAACGTTCCCGTCCTCGACACCGGAGCCCGCGGATCCACCACTACTTTTGCCCAGCGGGGCATCGGCGATGTTCTCCTTTCGTGGGAGAATGAAGCCTATTTGATCGAGAAGGAACTCCCCGGCCAAACCGAGATCATTCACCCATCCCTCTCCATTCTCGCCGAACCATCCGTAGCGGTAGTGGAAGGAAACACCCAGAAGCGAGGCACCACACGCGTCGCCAAGGCATATCTCGAGTTCCTTTACAGCGACATCGGCCAGGAACTCGCCGGGAAACACTTTTTCCGGCCAAGAAACCCGCAAATCGCCGCCAGATTTTCAGCTGTTTTTCCAGATATCAAAGTTGTCACAATAGACGACGAGTTCGAAGGATGGTCTGCCGCCCAGAAGAAGCACTTCGATGACGGAGGCATCTTTGACCAGATCTACACTCAGTGACTCGCCGCCCGCGATGGAGCGCCGGCCGCCATTCTCGTCGTCACACCGGTATCCGGCGATGAGGTTTCCGATCTCCTGACGAAAGCTCGGCGGGAGTTCGGGCAACTGATCGAACCCGCCGCCGCGGCCCTCGTCCGACCTGAGGTGGAGCTTGGGCGTGCGCTTTTCTGGGACCCACGACTCTCGGCCGATGGCAAGACGTCGTGCGCGAGCTGCCATCTCGGCGACGATTGGGGCGCCGACCGCCGGAGCTTTTCACCGGATGCTCGTGGCAAGTTGACGAAGCGTCATTCCCAGACCGTCTTCAATGCAATGCTGCAACCGAAACTCCGCTGGACCGGGGATCGGGACTCGGGCGCCGATCAGGCGAAGAAGTCGATCACTGGATCGATGGGATTTGTTGATGCCAGCGAAATCGTGCCGGTGTTGCGCGAAGCGGGTTATGCCGATGCGTTCGCCAAAGCCTTCGGAAACGGGGTCGAGCCGGTCACTCCGGAGAACTACGCGAAATCGCTCGAGGCCTACCAGGGCACGCTCCTCACTCCCGCCGCCTTTGACCGCTATCTCGCGGGAGATGGAGATGCCCTCGATGCCAGACAGAAGCGGGGGCTGTCGCTCTTTCTTTCGATCGGTTGCGCCGATTGCCACGATGGTGCCCTCCTCGGGGGAAGATCGTTTTCCAAGTTCGGAATCGAGAAACCCTACTGGGAGGCCACAGGCTCTAAGGGACGTGATGGCGGCATTTTCGAGACGAGCCAAGACGAACGCGATCGCGATCGTTTCCGGGTGGCCATGCTTCGAAACATCGCAAAAACCGCTCCCTACTTTCACGATGGTTCGGTCGCCGGACTCGACGCCGCGATCCGTGTGATGGCCGCAGTGCAGCTTGGAGCAACGCTTGACGAAGCCGAAGTCGCCGATCTCGCCGCGTTTCTCGCGAGCCTCACCGGCGAGGTGCCTGCGCCTTTCTCCGCTCCCGACCAAGTCCCGTGACCAGGCTCCGGTCACTTCTTTCGCCAGATATTCACGTCAGCGACGACCGCCTTGCGCGGCACCAAAACGGCGCAGCCGCTTTCCGTGGCTACTCGAGCTACCGGAACCCCCATCCGGCTCCTCCGGTGCAGACGACCCAGAAGACGATCATCAACTACCCCCAGCTCCTCTCGGTGGTCGCTTCGCGGGAATTGCCGCCTCCGCAGGATGAGGCCCTTACCGCTTCGGAGAAATCGTCCGCGGCGATCGGGCGTGCCCGCGCCGAGTTCAAGAACGGCGATTACCTCGCCTCGCTCGAGTCGACGGACGAGGCGATCTCCTTTGCTTGACGCTCGGTGCCGACGGCAAGGTTCTCTCTGGGGAATGGTCCATCGACGAGGAGGGGCAACTCGTGCTCGCGGCCGACGACGTGCAGATGGTGGCCGATATCTCGCTGGATGGAGGGGTGCAGGACAAAAAAGTCAGGCGGCGCGTTTTTCTGGTGCAGGAGACCATCTCCTTGCCTTGGCCTTCTGGCGGGCGACAAGGTTT
>JALRFZ010000296.1 GCA_023253615.1 Verrucomicrobiales bacterium
AATTCGCTCCAGTCGGGAACAGGCCGGGTGGCGTTGGCGAGTTGGCGCTTCAGGCTCCGGATTTGCTTTTTGAGTTTGGAGACCTGTTTCTTGAGAACGGTCGGGCTGGCGCTGAAGGCGACCGGAGACAAGCACGTGGTCGTCGTGAGGACAGCCGTCAGGCAAAGGAACAGGGTGAGTTTGGGACGTGGAATCATTGGCGTGTCGAGGGGTGGCTTCGGGATCCGGAAGGCCGTGTGGTGACACGGGGACCTGAATCTCCAACCGGATAGTTGCGCCACCGGAAGGAGGCATTACCGGAAATCGAATCCCGGTGGAGTCCCGCTCCGTCTTGGACCCTCCGCTCAGTTCACGACAAACACGTCCACGACGAACCATCCGATCATCCCCAGGGCGAGGGCGACGCGGCCGATGATCCCGGCGATGCCGCCGACGACGGTGCCGACGGTGGAGTGGCCGGCTTCCTTCACCTCCTTCTTCGCGACGAAAATCTCGAAGATGAACACACCGGCGATGGGGCAGACGATGAGTCCGGGGAGGCCGAAAAAGATCCCGACGATGCCGCCGAGGATGGCACCTACGATGCCCCATTTGCTGGAGCCGAACCACTTGGCGCCGAGGGCGCCGCTGACCCAGTCGAGGAGGATGGAGAGTCCGTAGAGGACTCCGATGAAAACCAGGCCCTGCCAGGCCAGTCCAGAGGCTTCCATCCCCATCGTGAAGTAGAACAGGAAAGCGGCGGCGATGATGAGGGTCGTGCCGGGCAGGATGGGCAGAAAGGTGCCAAGGAAGCCAACCACGAGCAGGATCACCACGGTGGACCAGACGAGGGTATCCTTGAATCCATCGCTCGTGAAGAAATCAAACCAGGCGGCGAGGATCGGCGTCATTTGTGGAGATTGGGAAACGAAAGGGGAGTTCTGCGTTCAAAAAAGCGCCTGGCTTCGGTCTCGGGACGTGGTTGGCAGATGCGGGTGATGCACTGCTCGAAGCTTTCCTCGTTGCTGAGGATGCCGATTTCAACGCGGAGGAAGTAGATCGGCACATCGAGGCGGCCGAGGCGGGGAAAACGGACGGCGTCCTTCTCCGTCGTGATGATCATGTCGACGTCGGACTCGACGCAGCAATTGATGAAGGTCAGGATCTCCTGCTCGGTGAAGCGGTGGTGGTCCATGAAGCGGCAGGTCGCCTCGATCGACGCACCGAGTTTCCGGACGCCATCCTCGAAGCTCTCGGGTACGGCGATGGCGCTGACGGTCCCGACGCGTTTGCCCTGGAGGGTGTCGAGCGGCAGGGTGCCGCGCGTTTCGAGGTGCTGGAGATAACGGGGACGGTGTTCGCACTCGATGATCTCGGCGGTGCGGTTGTATTTGCGGATGCGCTCGATGAGTTCGTCGTTCGGCTCGCCGTTGCATTTGGTGATGAAGATGTAGGAGGCCCGTTTCAGGTTCCGGGGAGGTTCGCGCAGGGTGCCTCGCGGGAGAAGGCGCTCGGTGCCGAAAGGCTGCCAGCGATCGACGAGGACGATGTCGAGACGGTGGCGGAGGCGCAGGTATTGCAGGCCGTCGTCGAGGATGAGGGTATCGCAGTTGAATTCGGAAATGGCGTGTTTGCCGCTTTTCACGCGGTCCTTGTCGACCACGACGGGGATGTCGCGCAGGTTCGCGGCGAGCATGTAGGGTTCGTCACCGGCGGTCTTGGAATCGAGGAGAAGGGATTTTCCATCGCTGACGACACGCGGCGGGTCGATCTCGTTCTTTCCCTGGATTTTCCCGGCAAGGCGCTTGAGAAAGGGCTGTTTCACGGACTTGTAACCACGGCTGAGGATGGCCACGCGACGTCCGCCGTCCTGGAGGGAACGGGCGAATTTTTCGACAACGGGGGTTTTGCCGGTCCCCCCGACGGTGAGGTTGCCGATACTGACGACGAGGCAGCCGAGATTCCGTTCGCGAAGGATGCGGTTGCGGTAAAGCATGAGGCGGGTGCTCACGGCGAACTCGTAGACCTTCGAGAGGCCGCCGAGGAGGCCGCGCAGGATGGACGCGCGCACCCCCTTGCGACGGTCGAGGATGACGTCCACGGCGAACTGTTCGAGTTTTTCCCGGGCTTGCGACATGGGGGCTGAGGGCGGCGTCAACGGTCGCGGCAACCGCCCGCGACGCAACCGCGAATGTGAACGCTTGCAAAGGGATGCGTCTTAGAGCATGGACGGGGTTCATGAATCGAATTGATGGCCGCACCCCCGACGCGATGCGCGAAGTCGGGTTCCAACTCGACATCGCCCCGCTCGCCCACGGGAGTGTCCTCGTGAATTTCGGCGAGACGCGCGTGATCTGCAGCGCGATGCTCGAGACGGGCGTGCCGCCGTGGATGAAGGCGCAGGGAGTGCCGGGCGGCTGGCTCACCGCGGAATACAACATGCTGCCCTACTCGACCCTGCAGCGGAAACCGCGCGACATCAGCCGGGGCAAGCTCGACGGGCGCAGCTCGGAGATCCAGCGCCTCATCGGCCGCAGCCTTCGGGCGGTGATCGATCTCCAGGGGCTGGGGGTCCGGACGCTCTGGATCGACTGCGACGTGTTGCGCGCCGATGGGGGGACCCGCACCGCCTCGATCACCGGTGCGGTGGTGGCCGCCGAGATGGCCTTCCGCCGTTTCATCGCCGCCAAGAAGATGGCGAAGTCGCCCATGCGCCAGCTGGCTGCGGCGGTCAGTGCCGGCGTCTGGAAGGAGGTCTGTTGCCTCGACCTCAATTACCACGAGGACAAGAACGCCGCCGTCGATTTCAACTACGCCATGACCGAAGACCTCCGGCTCATCGAGGTCCAGGGCACCGGAGAGGAAGCGACTTTCACCGAGGAGGAGATGGCGGAGATGCTGCGGCTGGGGAAAAAGGGCATTGGAGAGTTGATCGCCGCCCAACGGGAGGCTCTCGATCGCTTCGATCCGACCGCGAATCTCGAGATCCTGACCCGGATCGGGTGACGCGGCTTCCACGAAAAAAGGCCTCCATTGCAGGAGGCCTTTTCCTGGTGAGAGTTTGCCGATACCGGAGGATCAGTAGTCGAGCGCGACCGTGCCCGAGGAATCGGGGATGAGGTGCTCGTTTCCAGCCAGGAGGCAGGAGGAGGCACGCTCGAGCCACTGGGTCACCTGCACCTCCGCGAAGCGTGGCAGGGAAGAGGGTTTGTTGAGGGCTTCGGAAAGCTCGAGACCGGCGTTCTCCAGCGCGGTGCGGAGCTCATCCGAGAGGTCGGGGAGCTCCGTGTCGCTGGCGCCGAGGTATCGGATCGCCTTCTCTGCCGGACTGCCCTTCCATTTCGTCTCGTTGCGCTTCTCCCCGGGGAGGTGAACGATCACGTAGTTGGCCTGATCGGAGAAAATCTCGGTGAGATCGCAGATTTCCTCGTTGCAGCGCTCGGTGCGGGTGTTCGGAATGACGAGGACCATCTCGGCGTCGAGCTCGGCGAGGACATTCTCGAGATCTTCGGCTTCGAAAAAGTCGCCCCAGTTCCGGGCCGCACCCGAATGGACATCGACGACCACCGCATCGTGGCGGTCGACCGCGGCGATGAGCTGGGAAACGTCGAACTGATCCTCCAAATCCCAGAACTCGCCCGGGAAGGAATCGGTCATGTCCATTTCGTTGGAGGTGACGAGGAGGTGCTTGACCTCTTCGGATTTGAGATGGTGGGAAAGCGTGCGGGCCACGGTGGACTTGCCGGAGCGCTCCAAGTCATTGACGACAACGATTAATTTTTTCATGGCGAATCAGACTCTACACATCGAGTATAAAATTTATAACTTCCAGCGCAAGCTAAAAATTAAGACATTTTAAAAATAAGATAAATCTTATAAGTTCTCGATGGAGGTGAGGGGTTTTGGAGGAGGGAGTTTGTGTTTTTCGTGCGGGGTGGACCAGAGTGGTTACCTTGGCGATTTGACGGACACAGACCTTGCCGAATCAGGAAATGTTCAAAAAAGGATTGAATCGGATGATGAGGGAGTCGCGTGGGAGGTTCGCCCGGAAAAAAATCTTTGCCCCCGAATGCCGGAAAGCCGGGGGATTTGGAACGAAGTCTGCGTCTCTTTACGTTCCACCGCCGCCGGGTGACGGGCTTTTTCTTTGACGGGTCTGGATTCCCCTCTAGTTTTAGCGCCGTTGGCCCCAGCGCGGGGCTACGACGTCCGGGCCGCCTTCCGGCGGACCCGTCCCCCCTGTTAAGAAACACGCTTATACCCACATCTATGGCCTCCTACGGAATCAACGGCTTCGGACGCATCGGACGCATGGTCCTTCGCGCCATGTCCGACGAACAGCTCAAGAAAGTCGTCGCGATCAACGACCTCACCGATAACAAGACCCTCGCCCACCTTCTCAAGTACGACTCCACCGCGGGCCGCTACAAGGGCACGGTCGAGTACGATGACGAGTCCATCACCGTCAACGGCCACCGCATTCTCGCCACCGCCGAGAAAGACCCCGCCAATCTGGACTGGGGCGGTAAAGGCGTTTCCGTCGTTCTCGAATCGACCGGTTTCTTCCTCGACAAGGCCGGTGCGGGCAAACACCTCGCCGCAGGAGCGAAGAAAGTCGTCATCTCCGCCCCCGCGAAAGATCCCGATCTCACCTTCTGCATCGGGATCAACTCGAACCTCTACGATGCGGACAAGCACCACATCATCTCGAACGCCTCCTGCACCACCAACTGCCTCGCGCCGATGGTGAAGGTCCTCAACGACTCTTTCGGGATCGAGAAGGGCTTCATGAGCACGATCCACTCCTACACGGGCGATCAGCGTCTCCTCGATACGCCGCACAGCGATCTCCGTCGCGCGCGTTCCGCGGCCGACAACATCGTGCCCTCCAGCACCGGTGCCGCTTCGGCGATCGGCCTCGTCATCCCCGAACTGAACGGCAAACTCCAGGGCGGTGCCTTCCGCGTCCCCACGCCGACCGGTTCCGTGACCGACTTCAGCGCGATCCTTTCCAAGGACGTCTCCGCCGCCGACATCAACGCCGCCTACAAGGCCGCCGCCGAAGGTCCGCTCAAGGGCATCCTCTACTACACGGAAGATCCGATCGTCCTCAAGGATATCGTCGGCGACGCGCACTCCTGTATCCTCGATTCCAAACTCACCATGTCGCAAGGGAACTTCGTCAAGGTGGTCGGCTGGTATGACAACGAGTGGGGTTACTCCAATCGTGCTGTCGATGCCATGGAACTCGTCGGCAAGGGACTCTGATCCCAAGCCGGTATTTGTTGGTACTTTTTCAGGAAAGGAGCGCCCCCGACCGCCCGGTTGGCGGGCGCTTTTTTCTTTCCCCCCCTCACTCCGCGACTCCATCACTCCCAATCTCCCCGCGGCCGAAGGCCGCACCCCTGCCATGTCCAAACTCTCCATCCGCGACCTTTCACCTGCCGGCAAACGCGTCCTCATGCGCGTCGATTTCAACGTGCCGCTCGATGACAATCTCCAGATCACCGACGACACCCGCATCACCGCGGCGGTTCCCTCGATCGACCACCTTGCCAAGGCGGGGGCGAAGGTCATCCTCATGTCCCACCTCGGTCGTCCCAAGGCGGCGGTGAATCCCAAGTATTCGCTGAAGCCCGCCGCGGTCCGTCTAGGCGAGCTGATCGACGCCCCCGTCCACTTCGTCGAAGACTGCATCGGTGAACAGGCCGAGGCCGCCGTCGCCGCGATGAAGGATGGCGAAGTCCTCCTTCTCGAAAATGTGCGTT
>JALRFZ010000675.1 GCA_023253615.1 Verrucomicrobiales bacterium
TCCACCGTGCCGAGGAGATGCTGCAGCGGCTCGCCTTTGCCCCGGCGCACCGTCAGTTCCCGCAGCGTGGCGATCTGTGGTTCGGTGAGGGGCCGGTCGAAATCGAGGTAGAGCTGCATGCGGCCCACCTTCAGGACGTGGGCGATGAGCAGTTCCATGTTCAGCCGTGCCTCGTCCACCTCGTGCCGCTGGAGATATTCGGCTCCCTTCTTGAGGGTATCGAGGATGGTCGCCATGGATCAGGGCAGCGCCGGGAAACTGAAGCGGCTGGAGGGCAGGGGACGGGTCTTGAAAAGCGAGAAAGGCGGGGCGGTGACGTCCTTGCCGCTGTTGAAGAAAGGCGTGCGGTGGAGCTGGCTGCTGAAGAAATGGAGCTGGCCGTCGGGACCGATGAGCAGTCCGCCGGGCCAGATGATGCGCGGATCCTGCACGAGGAGGCGCAGGTTCAGGAAATTCTCCTCGGGGGTGACGTAGTCGATCGAGCCCCGCGAGATGTCGGCGAAGTAGATGCGCCCGCGCGAGTCGATCACCATGCTGTCGCAGACGGGCTTTTGCGACACGCCCGTGACCTGGGTGGCGAGCACCTGGGGCGTGATGTCGGTGCGGACGAGGAATTCGGTGCGGATCTTGTAGAGGGAAGCGCCGTCGCGCGCGCCGTAGTAGAGCCATTCACCGCGCCGGTCGATCGCGATGGGGCTGACGCCGGTGAGCGGGCTGGCCACTACGCCATCGGGACGCCGCACCTCGACCTGGCGCCCGTCCACGGTGAGGACGAGCTCGGGATCCTTCTGCACCGAGCGGTCGCCCTGCAGGACGCGTCGCGCGAGGCCGGTCTCGGTATTCACCACGATGAGCGCGGAGGTGACACCGTCGGCGGGATCCGAGAGGTAGATGTGGGGACTCACCGGATCAAGGGCGAGATTGGTGAGGAATGAGCTGGGATTCAGGGCGAGGGCGTCGATCACGACGACCTTGTGGAGCACGTCGCGTTTCGTATCCCAGGCCACCAGCTTCGCGGCGGTGCCCGAGCGCCGTCCGTTGTCGAGCATCCAGACGATGCCGCGGGAATCGCAGGCGAGCCCGAGGACGGAGTCGAGGAGGCGAGGATCCCCCGAGCCGGGCGTGTTCATCGCCTCGTTCGGGAAGGGGAGCCATTGGCCGTCCTTCCCGAGCCGCATCACGCGGTACTGGGGCATGAAGAAGGGGTGGCAGGCGATGATGTAATCTCCCGAAGGCAGCATGCACATGCCGCCGGGGCCGGCCGGGGCCTGGGCCGTCTCGAGCAGCTCGTCGTTGCTCTTTTTGAAAGGATTGCGGGGAAGGGTGGGGAGGAATTTCAGATCCGGGCGATCGGGTGCGGGCAGCTCGCCGGCGGGGAGGAAAAGGGCCGCGATCACCCAGAGCCAGCCGCGCTTCCCCCTTCGGACGGGCCGGGTCCGGTCGCATGCGGCATTCTGGAGGGAGGGGATCACGGCCTCGGAGCAGGGGAGAGTGTGTATTCTGGAGAAAAACGTCCGGTCGTCAATCGTCTCGTGAGCGGAGTCAGAGGAGCAGTTCGGGATAGGCGGCACGTGCGATGGCGAGCGAGGCCTCCTTCACCTCGTCCGAGGTGCCGCAGGCGCGGAGCCCTTCGGCGAGGGTGCGGCAGGTCGCGGAATCGAGCCGGGAAAGCGCCCGCCGCATCCGCAGGAGCTGGGCCGCACCGACCGAGAGCTCGTCGACGCCGAGTCCGACCCAGACCGGGGCGAGGGAAAGGTCGCTGGCCACTTCGCCGCAGATCCCGCACCAGATCCCGTTCCGGTGGGCGGCCTCGACGGTCTCGCGGATCATCGCGATCACGGCCGGGTGGGCGGGCTGGTAGAGATGCGCGACGCGGTCGTTCACGCGGTCGACCGCCGTGGTGTACTGGATGAGATCGTTCGAACCGATGCTGAAGAAATCGACTTCCTTGGCGAGGTGGTCGGCGATGAGGACCGCGCTCGGGATCTCGATCATGGCGCCGATCTCGATTTTCTCATCAAAGGCGATACCGGCGCTCCGCAGCTCGTCCTTGGCCGATTCGAGACAGGCCTTCGCGCCGCGCAGCTCCCCGAGGGTCGAAATGAAGGGGAACATCAGCCGGATCTTGGCGAAGGCGCTCGCGCGCAGGATCGCCCGCAGTTGCACGCGGAATTCCGCGGGCTGGTCGAGGCTGAGACGGATCCCGCGCCAGCCGAGGAAGGGATTCGGCTCGGGATCCTCGAAGAGCTCGGGGAGCAGTTTGTCGCCGCCGATGTCGAGGGTGCGCACGATGACGCCGTGCGGATGGGTCGCCTCGGCCACCTTGCGGTAGTTCGCCATCTGGTTCTCCTCGTCGCGGAGCTCGGGGCGGCTCAGGTAGAAAAATTCCGTGCGGTAGAGCCCGACGCCTTCGGCTCCGAGGGAAATGATGCCATCGAGCTCTTCGATGAATTCGATGTTCGCCGAGAGGGTGATCTTGCGGCCGTCGGCGGTGCGCGTATCCTCGTGCCGGAGGGGCTCGAGATCGGTCAGCACGGTGCGCTCGCGCTCGATCACGGCGTCGTATTCCGCCAGGGTCGCGGGCGAGGGATTGAGGATGACGAGCCCGTGATACCCGTCGACCAGCACGGTGTCGCCCGCGGGAAAATCCTCCGGCATGTCGTGGAGCGCCACCACCGCCGGGATGTTCAGCGATCGCGCCATGATCGCCGTGTGCGAGGTCGAGCTGCCCAGCTCCGTGGCGAAGCCGCGGATGCGGGTGCGATCCAGCCCGACGGTGTCCGAAGGCGTCAGATCGTGCGCGAGGAGGATGCTCGTGCCGGGCTGCGAGGGGCGCACCCCGTCGTCGATCTCCTCCCCGGCCCCGCGGCGCAGGTTGCGGAGGAGGCGTTTCGCGACATCCTCGATGTCGACCGCCCGCTCCCGCAGGTAGGGGTCGGCGATCTTGCGGAGCGAGTCGATGTAGCGCTTCGACACCGAATAGTAGGCCCAGTCGATCGACTTGCGCTGGGTCTCGACGATGCGGAGAACCTCGTTGAGGATGCTGGAATCCTCCAGGATGAGGAGATGGGCGTCGAAGATCGCGGAATGGTTTTCCCCTTCCTCCGCGCTGATTTCCTCCTGCAGTTGGAGGATCTGGTCGCGCGTCGCCACGATCGCCTCGTTCAAGCGCTCGCGCTCGCTCTCGACCTCGCCACGCTCGATCGTGAGGTGTTCGGGCTCTTCGAGCGCCTTGCCGACACGCTCGGCCGGGCCGATGCCGATGCCGGGAGAGACGCCGATCCCTTGCAGGCGGACTTCGGCTTTCGGTGGGGTGGGGATCATGCGGTTCGCTCTCTAAACGGTCCGGAGCGGGAAAAATTATGGCGGCAGGGGAGAAATCCCGGCCCGGAGACGGGAACACGCCCCGCTCCGATCAGCCATCCACCTCGAAACCGCTGTTCACGAGCGCACTCAGCTTCTCGAGGGCCACGTCCGCATCCTCGCCCTCGGTCGAGACCTTGATCACCGAACCCTGCGAGGCCGCCAGCATCATCAGGCCCATGATGCTTTTGCCGTTGATCTCCTCGTCATCCTTCTCGACCCAGACGTCGCAGGCGAAACGGCTCGCCAGTTTCACAAATTTCGCCGCCGGCCTGGCATGCAGGCCGTCTTCATTCGGGATCGTAAGTTCACAGACTGGCATCTCGGCACGGCGGATCGATGGGAAAAACAAGGGCGGTCAAAACATGGATTTACGTTCGTCGTGCATCCTTTTCAAGAGTTTCTTGTTGAATTCCACGGCCGAATCATGACCCAGCACCCTCAGCTTCTGGTCGAGCGCGGCCACTTCGATGAGCTGGGCCATGTCGCGCCCCGCCGCCACCGGCAGCTGGATGTGGGGCACCTCGATGCCCAGGATACCGATGGTCTGGCCGGCCACGGCGACCCGCTCCATGTCGTTCATGGCCGAATCGCGCTTCAGGGTGATGACGAGATCGAGCCGCTTCTCCGTCCGGAACGTGCCCACCCCGAAGAGCGCCGCGACGTTGATGATCCCCAGACCCCGCACCTCCATGTAGCTGCGACCCAGTTCCGGAGCGGTGGCGATCAGCTCGCGGTCCTCGATGTTGCGGAGGCGCACCATGTCGTCGGCGACCAGGCTCGCGCCGCGGCGGAGCAGCCCCAGCACCGTCTCGCTCTTGCCCGTGCCGCTCTCCCCTTGCAGGAGGATGCCGATGCCCATCACGTCGACCATGCAGCCGTGCAGCGAGGTCGTGGGCGCGAACTCCCAGTCGAGGCGCACCGTCGCGGCGTTGATGTAGTTCATCGTCACCATCGAGGTCTGGAAGACGGAGATGCCCGCCTCGTTCGCGATCTTCAGGAGGGAATCCGGCAGATCCTGCCCCCGGCTCACGACGATGCAGGGGATGCGTTGGCGGCAGAGGTCGGAGAATCGCTTCTCCGCGTTCGCCTCGCTGAGGTGCCGCAGGTAGGAGCGCTCCGCCTGTCCGATCACCTGGATGCGGTGCAGGGCGAAATATTTGTAGAAGCCCGAGAGCGCGAGCCCCGGCCGGTTGATCGTCGGCTCGAGGATCTCGCGGTCGTAGCCGAGGTCGCTGCCGACCAGCTCCATCCCGAGGCTCTCGTGATGGCGTTCGAAAAAATCGCCCACCTTGATCTTGGCGGGTTTGACGATGGCGTTC
>JALRFZ010000696.1 GCA_023253615.1 Verrucomicrobiales bacterium
GCCCGAGGCGATCTCCTGGGCAAGGCCCTCGGCGATCGCCGTCTTGCCGACACCGGCTTCACCGATGAGAACCGGATTGTTCTTCGTGCGGCGGCAGAGGATCTGAATGACCCGCTCGATCTCGCTGCTGCGGCCGATCACGGGATCGAGCTCGCCGTTGTTGGCCAGTTCGGTCAGATCGCGGCCAAAGGCCTTCAGCGCGGGGGTCTTGCCTTCCTTGCGGTTGCCGCTGTTGCCGGGCTCTTCGAAATCGCTTTCATCATCGTCGGCGGCGTTGCCGGAGAAATTCGGATCGAGCTCGCGGAGGATCTCGTTGCGGGTTCGCTCGATGTCGACATCGAGGTTTTTCAAAACGCGGGCGGCGACCCCGTCTCCCTCGCGGAGCAGACCGAGGAGGATGTGTTCCGTGCCGACGTAGCTGTGATTCAGCGCCTTCGCCTCTTTGCCGGCGAGGGCGAGGACCTTTTTCACCCGCGGGGTGTAGGGGATGTTCCCGACCATCTTGGTCTCGGGTCCGTTCCCGACCTGCTTCTCCACCTCGAGACGCACCGTCTCGAGATCGAGGTTCATCTTCTGCAGGACGTTCACCGCCACCCCCTGGCCCAGCTTGATGAGCCCGAGGAGCAAGTGCTCGGTGCCCACGTAGTTGTGATTGAAGCGGTCCGCCTCCTTGCGGGCAAGGGCGAGGACCTGTTGTGCGCGGGGGGTGAAGTTATTCATCGTCGTTGTCCCTGTCGGTGAGTATACTGCCAAAATCGGGCGGCGTCAGCCCAATTAAGCTCTTGCGGATGATGTCGGCACGCAAAATGTCCCGCTCTTCGGGAGAAAGTTTGCACTTGGCCGAAATCTGGAGGTGCGCCGGCTGGATCTCGGTGAGCAGCACGGTGATGCACTCGCGCTCCTCCTCGGGGATGAAACCGAGGTCGCAGCCGAGGCGGATCATGGAAAGGTGGTTCAGCGCCTCCTTCGAGGAGATGATGTGGGCGTATTTCAGAACGGCGAAAGCACGGCCGATCTGGTCCTGCATCATCGTGGGGCGGTCCTCGAGGATTTTCATCCGCGCGTTCTTCTCGTTCGCGATGAGCTGGCCGATGACGCGGTCGAGATGGGCGATGATGTCTTCTTCGCGCATCCCGAGCGTGTTTTGGTTCGAGATCTGGAAGAGGTTGGCGAGCGCCTCGGTGCCCTCTCCGTAGAGTCCACGGACGGCGAGCCCGATCTTGTTGGCCCCCTGGATGGTCTGGTTGATCTGCTCGCTGAGGACCAGTCCCGGCAGGTGGAGCATGGCCGAGGCGCGCATCCCCGTGCCAAGATTCGTCGGGCAGGCGGTGAGGTAGCCGTATTGGCGGTCGAAGGCGTAGGGCAGGTCGTCCTCCAGCTCGGTGTCGATCTGATCGAGCGAACGATAGGCGGCGAGAAGTTGCAAACCCGGCCGGATCGCCTGCATGCGGAGGTGGTCCTCCTCGTTGATCATCACGCTGACGGTCTGTTTCCGGTTCATCACCGTGGCACAACCGGGACCCTTCGCGGCGTGCTCGCGGCTGATGAGATGGCGTTCGACAAGGACCTGCTTTTCGATCGCGGTGAGCTGGGTCATCTCCTCGGAGAAGGAGTCCTTCATCTCGGCGAGTTCTTCGAGGGCGGGACGGACCTTTTCCATGACGCGGGCGCGGTCATCCTTTTTCGCCCATCCCGGAAACGGGAAACCGACGAGGTTGCGGGCGAGGCGGACCCGGCTCGTCATGACGATGTCGTTCTCCGGGCCGGGAGTCCGCATCCATTCGGCCGGTTTTTTGAGCAGGGTGGAGAAGCGCATCACCTCGTTACGTCGCTGATGAAAGGATTAGCACCCGAAGTGCCAGTTGGGTCGGGGAAGATGAAAGAAGTCAAGATTCGCCGAGGATGGTCTCGAGCCGGGAGATGGCATCTCGCAAGCGGGCGGCCTCCTCGTAGTCCTCGTCCTCGACGGATTTGGACAGCGCCTGGCGCAATTCGCTCAATCGGGCGCGGGGATTTGTTTCGCCGGGGCTCACCGGAGCCGAGGCGGCGACGCGATCGTTCGCTTCGGGAAAACGCTGCGGCACCTTGCCGACGTGGCGCGTGTGTTTGTGCATCGCCTCGAGGAGCCCGTCGAGCCCCTCGTCGAAGACGTGATAACAACCGGCACATCCGAAGCGCCCCGTCTTCTTGAAGTCGGTCTGGGTGAAGCCGCAGCTCCCGCAGACCAGTTCGTTCCGGGCGGGACCGGCCTCCACCGCGGTCTGCTTGCCCATGCCCTCGAGCATGTCGGCAAGGGCGAAGCCCGTCGGATCGGTCACGCCCTTGTCGTCGGCACAGGCTTTGCAGAGGTTCACCTTCTGCAGCTTCCCTTCGGCCATCTGGCTGAAGAAAATCGTCGCTTTTTCGGTATGGCAGATGTCGCAGTTCATGGCAGGACCGGGGGTGCCGGAATCCCGCCGCGCGGGCCGGGGGATCAGCACCCACCGTATATTACGACACGAAAGCCTTTTCGTAAATCGGCGTCCCGGTGGTTTGCACGAGATTCCGGAACATCCCGATCAGCTGTTTGGTGATCGGCCCCGGCTCGCCCGATCCGATGATGCGCTTGTCGTACTCCGCCACGGGCACCACCTCGGCGGCCGTCCCGGTGAGGAAAAGCTCGTCGGCGGTGTAGAGATCATAGCGGGCCATCTCGACTTCGCGCAGCTCCAGGCCGGCCTCGGCCACGAGTTCCATCACGACGCCGCGGGTGATCCCGTAGAGCGAACCGGAAGCCACCGTGGGGGTGTAGACGACACCGTTTTTCACCACGAAGATGTTGTCGCCGGTGCATTCGGCCACGTAGCCGGCGGCGTTCAGCATCACCCCCTCCTCCGCTCCCGCCGCCATCGCTTCGACTTTCGCCATGACGTTGCTGAGGTAATTGAGCGATTTCACGGCCGGGGAAAGGGCGTCGTGATTGGGGCGCCGCGTCGCGCAGGTGGCCATGATGAGGCCCTTCTCGTATTTCTCCGCCGGGTAAAGGGAAATGGTCGAGGCGATCACGATGATCGAGGCCTGTTTGCAATGGTAGGGGCTGAGCCCGAGCGATCCGACCCCGCGCGTCACGACGAGGCGAATGTAGCCGTCGTGCAGATCGTTGCGGCGGATCGTCTCGAGCGTCATCTCACAGACTTCCGCGCGGGTCGCCGGGATCGTGAGATGGATCGCTTTGGCCGAATCGAAGAGACGGTCGATGTGCTGCTCGAGCCGGAAAACGCGGTCGTTGTAGAAACGGATCCCCTCGAAAACCCCGTCGCCGTAGAGAAGGCCGTGATCGAAAACGGAGATCTTGGCATCCTCCTGCGGAAGGAATTGGCCGTCGATATAAATCTGGAGGGGTTTGTCGCTCATGAAACTCGGATCAAAAACCCGAAACCTTGCCAGATGGGAGCGGGAAAGCAAGCGATTCGGGCGAAGGTCGCGGTTACCACAGGGATACGCGCCTCGTCCTCATCCCATCACGTTCTTCCGCAGATCCCGCATCACCCGCAGTTCTCCCCAGTCCGCGCCACGCATGCGTCGCGCTCCGGTCTTGCGCTTTTCGCCGAAGCGTTTTCGCGCCGCCTGCTCGCGTTCGAAGACCTCGTTCACGAAGGCCTCCGAGCCCATTACCGCCGCATCGCAAAAATATCGCACCGGTCGACGGAGCGCCTGCGGCACGGATAACATCCCCGGTTTCCGATTCCCGGATCCCTCTCCATCCGCTTCGCCGAACAGATACCTGCCGTAGCGTTCCGCCGTGGTCGTCCAAGGCGGTGGAGGAGCCATTCCTGCAAGGGATTCCTCCAGCATCCGACCCAGCCCCTGGCGCGCCCATTCCGACCCTGGCCCTCCCATCAGGGCCTCGCCGTAGGAACTCCACGGATAATCTCCCGGATCCGACAGGAGACCGGATCGCACCGGATTCAGATCGATGAAGGCGGCCATGCATTCGCATCAAGTTAAGCCCAAAGCCCTTGGTGTGACAGGGGATTTTCTCTTTCGCTTGTCGCGTTCGACGTGTTTCATGGATGGTGCGAATGTTAGGAGTTCTTCCCAGCGTGTGGCGGCCTGATGGTGGATGGCGAG
>JALRFZ010000714.1 GCA_023253615.1 Verrucomicrobiales bacterium
GCGGTCGACCTCGATCTCGAGGCCCGGGGCCTCAGCCGCGGCCTGGTCGCGGTAGCGGCCGTCGGTCAGCAGGACGACCGCGCCCTCGACCGGCACGACGGCGGCACCGTTCGAGCCGGTGAATCCGGTCAGGTAGCGCACGTTGGTGAGCGAAGTGACGAGCAGGCCGGCGGCATCGGGCGCCTCGTCACGAACGCGGTCGAGCACCCGTGCACGCCGCCTCGCGTGCACCTCAGGCATCGGCGATGGCCTGCAGGGCCAGGCGGTAGGACTGGACTCCGAAGCCGCTGATCGACCCCGTGACGACAGAGGCGATGACGGATGTGTGGCGGAAGGACTCACGGGCAGCCGGGTTGGACAGGTGCACCTCGACCGTGGCGCTCGACACCTGCGCCAAGGCGTCACGCAAGGCGTAGGAGTAGTGCGTGAACGCCGCGGCGTTGAGGACCACGGGCACGCCGCTCTCAGCCGCCTCGTGGAGCCAGCCGACGAGTTCTGCTTCAGAGTCGGTCTGGCGCACCTCGACAGCGAGGCCGAGTTCCGCGCCCCATCGTGCACAGAGATCGGCCAGTTCCGCATGCGTCGTGTGCCCGTAGATCTCGGGCTCGCGCACACCTAGCCGGCCCAGGTTGGGGCCGTTGAGGACGAAGACGGGTCGAGCGGTCATGGATTCACCTCCGCATAGGCCGCGGCCAAGAGTGCCGGATCCGGTCCCTCAAGGATCGCGGGTCGGGCAAGTCCGTCGAGCACGATGAATCGAAGCAGATCCCCGCGGGCCTTCTTGTCGATGCGCATCGCTGCGAGGAGTTGGTCCCAGCGACCCGCGGCGTATGTGGTGGGCAACCCCACCGACGTGAGCACCTCGCGGTGCAGGTCGACCGTGGCGTCATCCAAGTGGCCGGCCAGACGCGCCAACTCCGCGACGTAGACCATGCCCACGCTGATCGCCGCCCCGTGACGCCAGCGGAAGTCCTCCGCTCGCTCGATGGCATGGCCGAAGGTGTGGCCGTAGTTGAGGACCTCACGGCCCAGCGGGCCACCGACGGCCTCCCTGAGGTCTCCGGCGACGACGTCGGCCTTGACCCGGATTGACCGCTCGATGATCTCGCGCAGGCGCGCTGACTCCGGCTGGGTCGCCTCATCAGGATCGGCGAGCACCAGGTCGAGAATCCCCGTGTCGCTCACCAAACCGCACTTGATCGACTCTGCGAGGCCGGCGACGAGGTCATGGCGCGGAAGCGTCTCCAGTGCCGTCAGATCGCACAGCACGCCGGCCGGCTCATGGAAGGACCCCACGAGGTTCTTGCCCGAGGCGGTGTTTATCCCCGTCTTGCCGCCGACAGCAGCATCGACCATGCCGAGGACCGTCGTGGGCACGTGAACCACGCGAATTCCCCGCAGCCAGGTGGCCGCGACGAAGCCGGCGAGGTCGGTCGTGGAGCCGCCGCCGATGGCCACGACGGCATCGGTGCGCGTGAAGCCCGCCTGGCCGAGAACCCCCCAGCAGAAGGCGGCGACCTCCGGGGTCTTGGCCTCCTCACCATCGGGCACCTCGAGGGCGATGGCGTCAAAGCCACTGCCCACGAGGTCCTCGCGGACCGCCTCCGCCGTCGCCGCAAGAGCAACGGGAGCGATGACCGCGACGCGCCGGCAGCCTTCGCCCAGCAGAGCCGGAAGTTCGCCCAGCAAGCCGTGACCGACGACGACCTCGTAGGGCCGCTCAGCACGTACGTCGATCCGCGTGACGTCGTCGTCGCTCATGACGGCCCCACAGCGGCAGCGACACGGTCGACTACCTCGTCGATCGTGAGGCCATCAGTGTCCACGGTCCAGGTAGCCACCTCGTCGTAGAGCGGGGTGCGCTGATCGAGAAGCGTGATGAGCGTGCCTCGGACGTTGCCGAGCAGAAGGGGACGGCTCGCGTTGAGCCCGACCCGGCGCGTTGCCTCTGGCACACCCACCCGCAGCCACACAACGGGCGAGGCAGCCAATCGCTCTCGCGTCGCTGCGTCCAGCACCGCGCCGCCGCCGAGGGCGAGAACACCGCTCGTGGTGTCGAGTGCTTGCGCGATCGCGTCGCGCTCGAGGCTTCGAAACGCGGGCTCGCCATCATCCACGAAGATGTCCGCGACGGTCTTGCCGGCGACCGTCTCCACGAGCTGATCGCTGTCATGGAAGTCGACGCCCCAGCGCCGCGCCAGGCGGCGACCCACGGTCGACTTGCCCGCACCCGGCGCGCCGACCAGCACGACGGGGCGCTCCCCCGCGCCGCGTGTCACCGGATGGCCAGGTGCTCGAGGTAGCTGAGGAGATTGCGCCTGGTCTCCCCCAGCGAGTCGCCTCCGAATTTCTCCATGATCGCGTCGACGAGGACGAGGGTCACCATGGCCTCGGCAACGATGCCTGCAGCGGGCACGGCGCAGACGTCCGAACGCTGATTGATGGCCTTGGCTGCTTCGCCCGTCGTGACATCGACGGTCTGAAGTGCCCGAGGGATGGTGGAGATCGGCTTCATCGCTGCGCGCACACGCAGCGTCTCGCCCGTGGTCATGCCCCCCTCCGTGCCCCCCGACCTGCCCGAAGTGCGGGTCAACCGGCCGCCATCGGAGACGATCTCGTCCTGAGCCTGCGAACCGCGGCGTGCTGCCAGATCGAATCCGTCACCCACCTCGACGCCCTTGATGGCCTGGATCCCCATGAGCGCGGCGGCCAGCCGCGCATCAATGCGTCGATCCCAGTGCACATGGGAGCCGAGTCCGGGTGGCAGTCCCGTGACGACGACCTCCACTACTCCCCCGAGAGTGTCGCCGTCTCGATGGGCGCTTGCGATCTCCTCCTGCATGCGTTGGCTGGTCTCCGCGTCCAGCGCACGGACCGGGTCCGCGTCGACGCGCTCGCGATCCGCCTCCGTGGGCACGCTGTCGCCTGGTGCCGCCACCGCACCGATGCGAACGACGTGGCTGATGACGTCGATGCCCCCGACCTGACGAAGGAACGCGCGCCCAAGAGCACCGAGCGCGACGCGGGCGGCCGTCTCGCGAGCACTCGCGCGCTCGAGGATCGGCCGAGCGTCATCAAAGAGCGTCACCTCGTCGAAGACAACGCCGCGGGGAAAGGCATAGCTCCACTCGCCGTGATCGAGATGGATGCCCTGGTCGGCGAGCTTTGTCGTGGCGAGCGCGGTGATCTCTTTTTCGAAATCGCCGAGTTTGCTCCAAGCGTAGGCGGCCGCGCCTCCCAGCGCGACCAACACGAGCAGGGCCGCGAAGAAGAAAAGCGTGGTGAAGACGGCCCAGCATCCGGCTTTCTTTTTCGCCGGGGCGGCGATCGTCTCTGCGGCAGCCGCAACGGGCAGCGGCCCGCCGATGACGGGAACGGGCGCGGGTTCGGCGGGTTTTTCTTCGACGGCGGGTTCCGTCTCGTTGGGGGTTTTGTCAGGCGAAGGGAGAATGTCCGCGGTCGCGGGTGCTTCGATTGATTCGTCTTTGGCCTCGGAGACGTGTTCCGCGGTTTGCGCGATCGGCTCGTCCGCAACTGCCGAGACCACGTCTTCGTCGATCACGGCGGGAACTTCCACGGCGGCGATCGCGAGCTCATTCTCCATGGGCTCTTCGTTCTCCACCGGTTCCCCGGCTTTCTCGATCTCGACGACGGGCAAGACTTCAGGGACTGCCGCATCTTTCGCCGCACTCTCTTCAAGGACTTCGACGACCGGCTCGGGTGCCTGCACCGTGCTCGCGACCGCTGCCGGCAAAGGCGGCGGTCCGGCTTTTCGTGGAGCCACCGCTACGACCGCTGGCTCGATCACAGGCTCTTCAATCGGCTCGGACAAGGGAATCGGGGGAGGCGTCGGCACGGCCGCAACAGCCGACTTCTTCGGAAGATCCGGGAGATCAAGATCGACGATGACCATCTCGGGCAATGCGTCTTCGCTCGACGACTTCACGGGTATCGCCGATTTCGGCTGCTCTTCCAAAACAGTGTCCGAGAAAAACCCGTCGAGATCGGCCTCCTGCACTTCCTCGCCGCTGTGTCGGTGACGCTTGAGAGGCTTCAAGGCGAACTCGATTTCGGGCAGTGATTTTCCCTCTTCGGCGGCCGGCTTCACCTCGGCCGGGACCTCGATCTTCGCATCATCGGGGATCCCGTCGAATCCCAACTTTTTCCCGCCGGCAGCTGACACCGGCATCTCGGGAAGCTCCTCTCTCGGCTTCGTCCCGGTCTCCATCGCCGGGAGATCGAGGTCTCCTTCCTCGAAGCGGGGCATGGGTTTCTTTCGACGGGGTGTTTCAAAGTCGATCCCATCCTCGATGCGGCGGTTTCCGGCTTTGTTTTTCTCCGTGGGCACGGGTTCGTCCCACCACTTCGGAAGCGGATCGATCTCCTCGCCCTCGACCGGCCCCAGAGCAATTTCTTCTCCCACGGGAATGCCGGGCAGGTCCTTCGCGGGATCATTTGCCTCATCCGCGCCTTCGTTACGGCTTGCTTTTTCGCTCATGGCTCTGCAACACTCTTCCCGATTCCGGAAACTCCCTATCATCAACCTTTCCCAATGATCCGCAAATTGAACCTATCGCCCCGTCTTGCTCTTTTCCCCATGCTGTTGACCGCCTTGCACGCGACCGCAGAGGCGCAAGACACCCTGAATTTCCCCGCGCTCGGCGAGATCCTGCGTGCCGATGCCTCGCTCGACGCGCTGATCTCCCCGAAGGCGACGATCGAGGTGCTTTCGTCTGGCTTCGCCTGGTCGGAGGGACCGGTCTGGGTGAAGAAAGAGGGCCACCAATACGGTGGTTACCTCCTTTTCTCCGACATCCCGAACAACCGGGTCGTCCGCTGGGATGAGGGAGTCGGAGCCAAGACCTGGCTGCAGCCTTCGGGCTACACCGGTGTTGCCGACTACGGCGGCGAGCCCGGCTGCAACGGTCTGCTCCTCGACAGGAAGGGGCAGCTCATCTCCTGCGAGCATGGCGACCGCCGGCTCTCCCTCCTCACCGCGGGCGGTGGCAAGCGCACCCTCGTCGACAACTACGAAGGGAAGCGCCTCAACAGTCCGAACGATGCCTGCCTCGGGGCGGATGGCGAGACGATCTATTTCACCGATCCGCCCTACGGCCTGCCGAAACGTTGGGAGGATCCGATGCGTGAACTCGATTTCTGCGGCGTCTATCGTCTCGCTCCCGATGGCAAGCTGACGCTGCTGACGAAAGAAATGACGCGCCCCAACGGCATCGCCTTTTCACCGGATTTCAAAACGCTCTATGTCGCCCAATCCGATCCCGAAGCCGCGATCTGGAAGGCCTTCCCGGTGAAGGATGACGGCACCCTCGGGGAAAGCCGCGTCCTTTATGATGCGACCCGGGCGGTGAAGGATGGCCTGCCCGGTCTGCCTGACGGGCTGAAGGTAGACAAGGATGGCAACCTCTGGGCGACCGGCCCCGGCGGGGTCTATGTGCTGACTCCCGAAGGCAAGCTGCTCGGACGCATCTCCACCGGCGAACGCACCGCCAACTGCGCGTGGGGCGGCGATGGCAGCGTGCTTTATCTGACCGCGGACATGTATCTGTGTCGTATCCAGACACAGACCAAAGGCGCCGGTTGGTGAGATCCACTCCCCCGCCCCCGCCGACCGGGTCGCACACCTCATGGAATGGCAATGCAACATCGACCGGCGGGGACGCCTCATCCGCGGCATCCTCGGTTTCCTCATGCTCGCGGGAGGCCTTTATCTCATCGGATGGACCGATCACGCCTTCTGGGGCTGCGGTGCCATCGCCGGCGGAGCCTTCGCGCTCTTTGAAGCGATCAAGGGCTGGTGCGCGATCCGGGCGATGGGGATCGGGACGCCGTTTTGACGACCCCGGGACGGTTTGTCGGGGAAACCGCCATCCGCGGGAATCGCGTCCCCCGCCCTCCCTTGAATACCTCCCTTGCGGCGCGCGGCGGATTCTGGCATCGTCGATCCATGTCCCGCCAGCGCTTGACCGCCCTTTCTTTTCTTCTTCTTGGATTTTCCACCTTGCTCCCGGCCCGGGACGCAACGGTCGATGAGGGTCTGACGGTCTCCACCGCCCTCCAGCCCGGTCTGGTGAAACACCCGGTGATGGCCGCCTTCGATGACCGCGGTCGTCTTTTTGTCGCCGAAAACGCCGGCGTCAATCTGAACAAAGAGGAACTCCTCGCCCAGAAGCCGAGCTCGATCCGGCTGCTGGAGGACACGGACAAGGACGGTGTCTTCGACAAGGCAACCCTCTTCGCCGAAGGGCTGACCTTCCCCCAGGGCGCGCTCTGGGTCTACGATTCGCTCTACGTCATGTCGCCGCCGAGCCTCTGGCGCTTCGCCGACGAGGATGGCGACGGAAAGGCCGAGATCCGGGAGGAACTCGCGACCGGATTTGATTTCACCGGCAATGCCGCGGACGTCCACGGTCCCTTCCTCCATCCGAACGGACGCCTCTTCTGGTGCCATGGCCGGAAGGGCTTCGCCATTCCCGACAACGACACGGGTCAGATCATGGAGCAGGGAAAAGCCGCGCGGATCTGGTCCTCGCGGCTCAGCGGCGGCGAAGTCGAGTCCTTCGCCGGCGGCGGCATGGACAATCCCGTCGAGATCGACTTCACCGACGAAGGCGAGATCGTCGGCACGGTGAACCTTTTCTACGGTCGTCCCCGTGGCGACACCCTCGTCCACTGGATCCACGGCGGCGTCTACCCCCGCTACGACCAGGGCCAGATCACCGCCGAATTCCGCCGCACCGGCGAGTTGCTCGGCCATGCCCATGACTTCGGCCATGTCGCCGTCTCCGGAATGTGCCGCTACCGCAGCGGCTCGCTCGATCCCACGTGGACCGATGGCTGGGTCGTGACGCATTTCAACACCGGCGAACTCACCCTGACAAACCTCCAACCGCAAGGAGCCACCGTGGTGGAAAAGGAGACCCGCACCATCTTCCGCGCGCTCAAGCCCGACACCCATCTCACCGATGTGCTCGAAGACCGGAATGGCGATCTCCTCGTCATCGACACCGGCGGCTGGTTCCGCAACGGCTGCCCGACCTCGCAGATCGCGAAGCCCGAAGTCGCCGGCACGATCTACCG
>JALRFZ010000742.1 GCA_023253615.1 Verrucomicrobiales bacterium
CGGGAAAATGAAAGCGGGGCCATTCGCGCCATCCACCCGGGACGGAGCGACACCGCAATTCAAAACCATTGAGCGTGCCTTCCACGTGCCGTCGGATCACAAGACTCGCAGGCGCTTCCCCGCCAAGAACTGGCACCGGAACATCGCCAGTGGCCCAAAGAAAAGGGTCGGGGCGGCTGGCGGCACAAGGACGTAAGACTGAGTTCAGTTCGGTCCCGCCGGCAAGGCGGATCCTCCGGCTCCAGCGGGATCCGGGCTCCGGATGGCGTAAATCCTGAAGCGGCTCTCACTCTGTCGCCGCCAAGAGGGCACATCAGCGAGCGCCTGCCACTCGGGGAGCCCCCCGTCTTGAAGCCATTGATGAACGCTTCGCCAATGTTCCACCGCCCCCGGAGGAGGCGGATCGATCACGAGAAATTCAAACGTTCCCGCGACGAGCTGTTCCCGAAGTTCCCCCGGGCTCTTGAAAGCGGAGGCATACCCTCTACCCATCCAGTCGCTCCTGGCGAGAAACTTGGAGCCGCGATCCATCCGCAACCGCTTCGGCCCCACCAGTGCTCCGGCCGCGACAAGGGCTCCTTCGCCCGTCGCATCGGAAATGACGAGAATCCGGACGGCCCCCTGCGGGTCGCCCCCCCTCTCTTCCACCGCTGCCAGGATCAAGTCGATCGATGTCGATGCGCCTGTGTAAAACTTCCATACAGGGCGGGCCGTTTCCGCCAGAACGAGGATCAAAAAGAGCGCCACGGAGAGTTGCTGCTGCCACGCCCCGGACGTCGAACGGATCCGCCTTCCCAAAAGAGAAGACACTCCCCAGGCACCCAGAAGCAAAATCGATGGAACCAGAGGCATCAAATACCGATGGTCGAAACCGGTCGGGACCAGAATCGGAACCACCGCACCCGCAAGAAGGAGGGCCCAGAGGACGGCCACCTCGTCCCGTTCTCCGCATCGCATCTGCCAAAATCGCTTGATCGTGAGAAAAATGGCGCTCAAGAGAGCGGAAAGAGCGATCCAGCCGGTTTCGTGGATCAAGGCCGAGGAATAAAACGGGGCCGACCGACTTGCCCAGGAGGCGGGGTCCCCACCCTGCATCCCTTCCCGGGTGATCCCCAGTGTCAACCAGATCCATGGCAGGGCCAGCACCAGAACGGGGACGGGCGCCAGCCACAGGCGGGGAACAAAGAAACGGGAGAGCTTCCCGGAAAAAAAGATCGCCAACGGCGGGAGAAAGGCCAGTCCGACAGCCGAGCCTTTGGTGAGAATGGCCCCGGCAGCCCAGCATCCGAAGAGGAAGGAATCGCCCGACGTTCCCGAATCAAGGAAGCGGAGAAACGACCTCGCTGCCAGCAAAGTGAACAAAACGAGGAGAAGATCCGCCATGACCAGGGAGGTGTAGGTGCGGGTCTGCGGCAGGAGCAAATAAGTGACGGCGAGAAGGACGGCTGAGACGCGCCCGAATCCGAGGCGCCGGCCAAACCAGGCGACGAGCATCCCGGCGCTGGCGGCGATCGCGCTCATCAGAAGAAGGAGCGCGGCGCCGGCTCGGAAAGGCAGGAGTATGGAAGCGGCCACCAGGTAGAAACCCGGCGGGTAGTGGCCGAGCGCGACTTTCGGAAAGCGCGCATAATACTCTTCGGCATACCGCATGGGATGCGGCTGCCCGATGAAACCGCCCCCGAGGTAATCCCGCACCATCAGGCTGGTCACGACGTGCGCGCCTTCATCCGCGTGCCCGCCAAAGTCGCTTCGCCAGGCACCGCTCCGGACCTGAAAGAAAAGCGCGATCAAAAACAACGAGCCCCAAAGAAGCCAAGGCAACGAACGTTGCAGGATTTTTTTCTCTGGCGCTGACCCGGATTGGCGTGAACTTCCCGACACTCAGGAAATAAGAATGAATCACGAGCTTTCGCAAGGGCCGAAACTTCCGTATGAGGATCCCGCCCCCAAGGCAGGAAGCTCCGGATTCGACACGTATGCCGCGAACTACGACGCCGAACTCAACAAAGGTCTGAAAATCAGCGGAGAATCAAAGGAATACTTCGCAAGAGGCCGCCTTTGTCACCTGCGCAAGCGTCTCGAGCATCTGGACCACCTGCCGGAAAACATCCTTGATTTCGGTTGTGGGACGGGTAGCTCCACGTCCTTGTTCTTCGAACTGCTTGATGCCAGGGGGATTCGTGGATTGGATCCCTCGACGAGCTCTCTCGAAGTGGCGCGAAGTGCCCACCCGGACACCAGAGTGTCGTTTGCAACCTCAGGCAAAGGATGGGAATCTTCCTGCGACCTTGCCTTTTGCAACGGAGTCTTTCACCACATCCCTCCAGCGGAGCGACAGGCCGCCCTTGCCACCGTGCGACGGACTCTCAAACCGGGGGGGCTCTTCGCCTTCTGGGAAAACAATCCCTGGAATCCCCTCACCCGCCTGGCGATGCGACTGGTGCCTTTCGACGCGGATGCGGTTCTGGTCTGGCCGCACGAAGCACGCCGGCTGCTCCGCGAGAACGGTTTTGAAATCCTCCAAAGCGATTATCTCTTTTTCTTCCCTCGATTCGCATCGCCGCTTCGGAAGTTCGAAGGTTGCCTTTCCTGGCTCCCTCTTGGAGGTCAGTATCTTATTCTCTGCCGCCGCTCCGATTGATCCGGGAGCCAATCCAGCTCAGGCATCTCCGCTCTTCTTGTAAACATGGAGACCAAGCAGGGCAATGGCCAACATCAACGGCAGACCGAGGAGATGGATGCCACCCATGAGGACGTTTGCGAGGTCAAGGTTGGCGAAGTTGTGCAACACCCAATTCAGGACAACGGCGCCAACGAGAAGGAATTCGAGCAGGAGGATCGAGAGAAGAAGAAAGAAAAGGGACGCCTCATCGATGCCGATGAGAGCCGCAGTCAACCGGGAAGGCTTCTCCCGTTCACGTAAAAAAAGCATGCAACTAAAGACGTAGCATTGCATTCCGGTGATGCCGGCCAGAAGAAGAAGCGCTTTCGAATGCATGTCGAAGATGTTGAATCCGGCCAACTCGGTGGGCCCCAACAGAATGGCGGCAAGCTGAAGGCTTGAACTGAACAGGGTGAGCACGATTCCCGTCACCTCGAAAAGCCGGGGCCTCTCGGAGAGGATGAAAAGCAAGTGACGCATGCCGTCCCGCCACGTGCGCAAGTGAGCCACCCGCCCTTCCGGCCCGCGGCGCAGACCCGATCGGATCTCAACGGTTTTCGCGCCATGCTTCAGTGCCTTGATCAGCAACTCCGAGGCGAACTCCATCCCCTCGGAACGAATTCCCCACTTCTCGTAGGCCGATTTCCGGAGACAGCGGAAACCGGAATTGCAATCGGAGATCCGCCCATGGAAGAGGTGGTTGATCAGACCGGTGAGGACCGGAGTGCCCAACCAGCGATGCAAGGGGGGCATGGCACCCGGCTCGATCTTTCCCCGCATCCGGGAGGCGATCGCCATGTCCGCGTCCGCGCTGACGGCCTCTCGGTAAAGAGATAGTGAATCCTCGTAATGGTAGGTGAGGTCGGCGTCTGCGAACATCACGTAAGTTCCAGCCGCAGCGGCAATGCCTCCTTGAAGAGCCGCGCCGTATCCCCTTGCCTCGACCGGGACGACCCTCGCCCCTGCCGCCCTGGCAAGCTCGGCGGATCGGTCGGTGCTTCCGTTGTCCGCGACAACAATTTCGTAGCTGGGAGCGGGAGAACCCGAGTCAAGGGAGTGCTTTACGGCATTGATGCAACCGACGATGGTGGCCTCCTCATTGAGGCAAGGAAAGACAAAGGTGAGATCCATGAAAGAGTTCGAGGAGGTTCAATCGGTTTTTTGCGGTCGTCCATGGGGCGGGCTACCACCCACCGGGTCAAACGGGTCGATCTTCCCACGCCGCGGCTGAAAATCAAACCGCAATCCTGCCCGGTTCACGACCACCCGGGCCCTCTCTGAAACCTGTCGCCGCCGGTCCGCCAGCCCGGCCATTCGGATCTTCCCGGGCAAAGGCGGCAATATTCCGCCCATTCCATTTGCCCTCCGCCCCTCCGGATGCGACCTCTTCGCTCTTTATTCTCTTCCGCTGAACCCATCCTTTTTTCCGATGCCCGAGTTCCTCGCCTGGGTTGCCACCATCCTCTTTTGGCTGGGTCTCACCCTGCTGGGTTACTCTTTTCCCGGTTACCCTGTTCTCCTTTGGGTTCGGAACCGCACTTCTTCCCGGAAGCCCGGACCGCGGCCTCTTGCGGTAACTCCCCCACCCGCGCTCAGCTTCGTGTTGGCCGCGTGGAACGAGGAGACGCGGATCAAGAATCGCCTCGAAAACCTCGCCTCGTGTCTCTATGAGGGAGATCGGGAGATCGTCCTTGTCTGCGATGGCTCCACGGATGGAACCGCGGAGTGTGCCCGCTCTCTCGCCGCCGGATTTCCCACTCAAGTCGTGGTACTGCCGGAACGCCGGGGAAAAGCCGCAGCCCTCAATCGCGCCGTCGCCGAAGCGCGTGGCGAAATTCTCGTTTTTGCCGACGCGAGGCAGCGATTCGCGGTCGATGCCGTCAGCATTCTGGTCGATCGACTCCTTGCCACGCCGGAAGCGGCCGCCGTCAGCGGAAACCTTGAGATCGAATCGTCCATGGAAGGTCCCTCCGCCGGAATCGATCTCTACTGGCATCTGGAAAAAAGGATCCGCCACGAAGAGTCGAAACTCGACTCTGTGATCGGTTGCACCGGTGCGATTTACGCGATGTGGCGGAGGGATTACGAGCCGATCCCGGAAGACACTCTCATCGACGATGTCGTCATCCCCATGCAAGCCCTGGCCCGGGGCAGGCGCGTCCTTTTCGAGCCCGGGGCCGTCGCCTACGATCCACAAGCCCTTGAGACCCATCACGAGAGACGCCGCAAGCTTCGCACCCTCACCGGGAATTTCCAGATGCTCTTCCGCTACCCAGGCTGGCTTTTGCCCCGGCACAACCGTTGCTGGTGGCAGCTCGTCTCGCACAAATACCTCCGCCTGGGAGGTCCTCTCTATCTGGCTTCCTGCCTCGGAGGATCGCTCGCCATGGCCCCCTCCTCCCCTTTCTTCCGTCTCGCTCTCGCAGCCCAGATTCTGGCTTATCTCGCGTCCATCGCCGGAATGAGTCCGCTCCTGCGACGCTTCCGGCTGTTTTCAGTCCCAGCGGGATTTCTTTTCCTGCAAATCCAGTCCGCGAGAGCTTTTTTCCACTACCTCAGCCTTCGCAGCCGCCAAAGCCACGACACCTGGTGAGCCGGATCCTCCCTTCCTCCCCGCCCCGATTCCTGTTCCGTTCCGCAGCGCCGCCTCAAACCTTCCGTCGTTCCCATGCGCGCCCTCGATAAATGGCTCCTGCCCTATCTCCTCCGACGTCGCCCCGCCGCGGGCGAAACCACTCATCTCCTCATCGCCGTCTGCGATCATTTCGAGCCACTTCACGACACCGACAAGCAGGGGGCCTTGCGCCGCGTCGGGGGTTGGGTTGATCGCTTCCCGAAGCTCATCGCGCCTTTCCGGGATGTCGACGGCCACCCCCCCAAACACACGTTTTTCTATCCGGTCGAACAATACGATTCCGACCTTCTCGCCCCGCTCGCATCGCTCTGCCAGGCCACCGGGAGCGAGGTGGAGATCCATCTCCATCACGACCACGACACTCCCGCGGGATTGCGCGAAGCCCTCTCACGCGGCAAGGAGGCACTTGTATCGCACGGTCTTCTCTCGCGCGATCCGTCGGGAAGGATCCGTTTCGCTTTCATTCATGGAAACTGGGCCCTCAACAACACCCATCCCCGGGGTCTCGGCTGCGGCGTCGATCAAGAGATCGGCATTCTCCGAGAGATGGGATGCTACGCCGATTTCACGATGCCATCGGCTCCCTCGCCGACCCAGGCCCGAATCGTGAACCGCATCGTGTATCTGGCCGACCGGCACCGGCACGATGCCTACCGCTCGTCGCGAGAGGCCTCCGTAGGCAACGGCAAGGAACTTCGCGACGATTCCCGCCACCTTCTCGCCATTCCCGGCCCACTTGGCCTGAACTGGAGGCGGCGGAAACTCGGTGTGCTGCCACGAATTGAAAACGGCGACCTCACGGGCAGGAACCCCCCGACCTTGCTCCGGATCCGCCTCGCCGCAGACCTGCGGATCTCCGTCCTGGGTCAGCCAGGCTGGATTTTTTTGAAATGGCACACCCATGGAGGAATCGAGCCGAATTCGGACACCCTTCTGGGAGAACCGATGCGACGGCTCCACGAATCGCTGGCAGGCATCGACGGATTCCGCATCCACTACGTGACGGCACGCGAGATGGCGAATCTCGTCCACGCCGCGGAAGACGGTCACAAGGAGGAGCCGGGCCCATTCCGGAATTATTGGTTCCGCCCTCCTCCGTATTCCTGATCCGAAAACCCCTGGATTGGGAGGGTGATCAAGAAAAGAGCCAAAGCGACAAAAGTTGACAGGCATGGAAAAGGCCGCACCGTTATCATGCGTATCATTAGTTACTTTTGCTAACTAGGATTCAGGTCCATGGCTCCGAAACGTATTCCTGCTGCTCTCTTTTTCGTGGCTTTGGCCATCAACTCCATGCCGTCCCTGTCCGGCATGGAGTCATCGCCAGCGCTATCGGCAGCTGGAGAAAACAGCTTCGGACAAGCCTCTGTCCCCCCCCTCCCCGGGCTACCT
>JALRFZ010000801.1 GCA_023253615.1 Verrucomicrobiales bacterium
GATCGAGCCCGAGCTCGGTCGCCAGATCGACATTCCGCCAGTCGGTGATGTAGGGGTAATAGACGGAAACCCGGCTGTCCCGGCGGATGTGTCCGGGCACGCCGATGCCCACCGCCATGAGCGGCGACACGGCGGGATGACGGCCGAATTCCCCGATGATCTGCCGCAGGTGGGCGATGATCTCCTCGCGGTCCGGTTCGGCCGAGAGCCTCACCTGGCGACGCTCCACGACCTGCTGCGCGAAATCGAAGAGCACGGCATTGAGATGACGCGCATCGAAGTCAAAACCGGCATAACATCCATAACTTCCCTCCAGATCCAGAAATCGCCGGGGACGCCCGACTTCCTTGCGCTCCTCGATCCCCGTCTCGCGGACGATGCCCCGCTCGATCATGCTGTCAATCCGCCGTCCGGCGGTTGATTTGGCGATGCCGAGGCGGTCGGCGAGGTCGCGGCGAGAGATTTCTTTCGATTTCCTGATCTCCTTGACGATGAGTCTTTCCAGTGTTGCGGGGTCCATGACCCGCTTAGACTAGACTGTCTTGTGCATTTTGTGGCAAAAAATCCGCATTATTTAACAAATCTTAAGGTTGGGAGCTCTTTCCCCTTCGTTTCCGGGAGGAAAAACATGAGCACCGCACCGAGGAGGAAGAAGCCTCCGAGGCAGGTGAGGGCGTGGGTCAGAGGGAGTTCCGCCTTCAGCCACGGTGCCAGCCACCAGAGCAGGACGAATGCCAACATGCGCCCGCCGTTGAAGCCCACGCTGGATCCCGTGGCCCTTAGGTGGTTCGGGAAGAGCTCGGGGAAATAGACCGCGTAGCCCGCGTGCATGCCGAGGGTGAAGAATCCGAAGACCGGCAGGAAGACCAGCAGCATCTCATAGCTCTGGGGCAGGTAACAGGTCATCGGGACGATCGCCGCCGCACCGAGATGGTAGAGGATGAAGGTCTTTTTGCGCCCGAGGCGCGCCGCGATTGGTCCGAACAGAACCAGGCCGATCCCGCCGCCGATGGTCTGGACGATCCCGTAGGCGAACTTCGCCTTTTCCACCGCCACCTCCTCCGGCACGCCGTCGGCGAGCATGCGCTCGTGCGCGAGATTCTGACCGGCCACGACGAGCGCCCAGAAAGTGCCGAGCCCCACCGCGGCAAGACAGGTGGCGAGCAGGGCATGCCTCGCCCAGGGACTCGTGGAAAAGAGCTCCTTGAGACTGCCGCGCGTCTTCGAGGGTCCGGCCTGCGCCTGCTGCCACTTCTCCGGCTCCTTCACCGAGATCCGCACCCAGACGATGAGGAAGGCGGGCAGCACGCCGATGAGGTAGGCGTAGCGCCACTCCGTTCCCACCAGGATCGCGGCGAGGGTCGCCGTCCACGTCCCGATCACGGACGTCGCGTGGAAGATCCCCGAGGCATGGGCACGGGCCTTCGTCGGGAATACTTCGGCCACGAGCGCCGCGGCGACCGCCCATTCGCCGCCGATCCCCATCGCGACGAGGAAACGCAGCACCATCACCTGCTCGAGATTCGTCGCGAAATAAGTCAGACCGGAGAAAACCGAATACATCAGGATCGTCATGATCATGATGGGACGGCGTCCGTATTTGTCGGCGAGAGAACCGAAGAGGATCCCTCCGAACATGCCGCCGAGCAGGAAGATGCCGAGGAGACGGTCGCCGTATTTCTTGAGATCCGGGTGCCCGGGTTCGACGCCGAGGATTTCCTGGAGAAGCTGGTTCCGGGTAAGGTTGAAAATCTGCCCCTCGTAGACGTCGAAGATCCACCCCAGCGAGGCGATGATGAGGACGAGCCACTCGTAGCGGGTCACCCCGCGATACCACGGGCCGGAGGAGTTGTTGAGCGAATTGGTCATGTTGCGTGTCTTGGATTTAACAGGGTTGGGCGGGAGAGTAAACCCTCTTTGCCCGCGTCATCAGGCGGGGTCGGGCCGGGAGGGGGCGGACCTTCCCCGTCCTCGGAGTCCGGCTCAATACCAGACTTCGAAGGGCTTGGTCACGCCCGGCACGGCGACGGGATACCATCCGTCGGCATCGGGGCGCACCGGAGCGGGCGAGGTGAAATCGACGAGACCGTCCGGCACGAGTTTCTGCCGCGAGGCCATCGCCTCCTCCCAGCGCACCTCCTGTCCGGAGTAGGTCGCCATGCGCCCGAGGATGCCGGACATCGTCGCCATCGCACCGCGTTCCGCCTCGTTGTGGTCGAGGTTTTCGCGGATGGCCTTGAAGAAGGGGAAATGCTCGAGCTGGTGCCCGTCCTCGCCCTGCCGGAAACGCAGGGTGTCGGCCTTCGGACCGGTGAGGGTGAACTCGCGCGCCTCGAAGGTCGCCTTGCCGAGGGTGCCGGCGACGGATTCGCTGACACTGCGCCAACAGTTCGGGATCTGCCGTGCCTGGCTGTAGAGCAGGGTGCCGTCGTCGTACTCGTATTCCACGAAATGGTGGTCGTAGATCTGGCCGTTCTCGGGCCGGTCGCGCACCTCGCGCCCGCCCATGCCGCGGGCGACGACGGGATGTTTTTCGCCCATGATCCAGTTCGCGACGTCGAGATTGTGCACGTGCTGCTCGACATTGTGATCGCCGGAGAGCCAGGTGAAGTAATACCAGTTGCGGATCTGGTACTCGAGTTCGCTCTCGCCTTCGATCCTCGGCTTGCCGGGACGCGAGGTACCGTTCCAAAGGGCGCGGATCGTGACGAGGTCGCCGATGGCACCTTCCTGGATCCGGCGGATCCACTCCTGGTAGCCCGGCTGGTGGCGGCGCTGCAGTCCGACCGCCACCTTCAGCCCCTTTTCCTTCGCGGCCCTCCCGGCGGCGAGGACGCGGTGGATGCCGTCGACATCCGACGCCACCGGTTTTTCCATGAAGACATGCCTGCCGGCCGCGACCGCCTCCTCGAAATGGAGAGGCCGGAAGCCCGGCGGCGTCGCGAGGATGACGACGTCGCACTCGGCG
>JALRFZ010000030.1 GCA_023253615.1 Verrucomicrobiales bacterium
ACCGGCACCGGCAAAACGTACACCGCCTTCCAGATCATCTGGCGACTGTGGAAATCGGGGGCCAAAAAGCGCATTCTCTTTCTGGTCGACCGCAACATCCTGGCCGACCAGACGAAGACCAACGACTTCAAGCCGTTCGGCACGGCGATGACCAAGATCACCAACCGGACGGTCGACAAGTCGTTCGAGGTCTACCTCTGCCTCTACCAAGCCGTGACCGGCACCGAGGAAGAGCAGAACGTCTACAAGCAGTTCTCCCCCGACTTCTTCGATCTCGTCGTGGTCGACGAATGCCACCGGGGCAGCGCCGCCGACGATGCCGCCTGGCGCAAGGTGCTGGACTACTTTGCCTCGGCCACCCAGATCGGGCTGACCGCCACCCCGAAGGAAACCAGGGAGGTCTCGAACATTGAGTACTTCGGCGAGCCGATCTATACCTACTCCCTCCGGCAGGGCATCTCGGACGGTTTCCTCGCCCCGTACAAGGTCGTCCGCATCGGCCTCGACAAGGACCTCGACGGCTGGCGGCCGGAAATCGGCCAGACCGACAAATTCGGCCAGCTCATCGAGGACCGGGAATACAACGACCGCGATTTCGACCGCAACCTGATCCTTGAAAAGCGCACCGCCGTCGTCGCCGCCAAAGTGACCGAATTCCTGCGCGCCACCGATCGCTTCGCCAAAACCATCATCTTTTGCGAGAATATCGAGCACGCCGAGCGCATGCGTCAGGCGATGGTCAATGCCAACGCGGACCTCGCCGCGGCCAATGCCAGATACGTCATGCGCATCACCGGCGACAGCGACGAAGGCAAGGCCCAGCTCGACAACTTCATCGACCCGGAGTCCACCTACCCGGTCATCGCCTGCACCTCCCGCCTCATGAGTACCGGCGTCGATGCCCAGACGTGCCGCCTCATTGTCCTCGACCGCCGCATCGCGTCGATGACCGAATTCAAGCAGATCATCGGCCGCGGCACCCGCATCCGCGAGGATTACGACAAGCTGTACTTCACCATCATGGACTTCCGGCGGGCCACCGCCCTGTTCGCAGACCCGGATTTCGATGGGGACCCGGTCCAGGTGTATGAACCCCGGGACGAGGAGAGCGTGGTTCCACCCGACGACGCCGTGTCCCCCGAGGAGGACGAAAGCACGCACGAAGACGACGGCATTTACGGACCCACTGGCTCCGACGAAACCGGCGACACCGCGGGTGGCGTTCGGCCAACGCGGTACTACGTCAACAACGTCGAAGTCCGCGTCGCCACCGAACGAGTTCAATACCTCGACGCCAACGGACGGCTCATCACCGAGTCGCTCACCGACTACTCTCGCAAAGCCGTCCGCGAGCACTTTGCCTCCCTCGACGCCTTCCTCACCAGTTGGAACGAAGCCGACCGCAAGCAGGCCATCTTGGACGAGTTGGCCGCCAAGGGGGTCTTCCTTGACGAGCTGGCCGAGCTCGTCGGCCGGGACTACGACGCCTTCGACCTGATTTGCCACGTCGCCTTCGACCAGCCACCCCTCACCCGCGCCGAGCGTGCGGCCAAGGTCAAAAAGCGCCACGTCTTCGCCCAATACGGCCCCCAGGCCCGCGCCGTCCTCGACGCCCTGCTCCAAAAATACGCGGACACCGGCATCACCAGTGTCGAATCCCTCGAAATCCTCAAGGTGGACCCGCTCACCACTCACGGCACACCCGTCGAAATTGTGGGCCTTTTCGGCGGTAAAAGTGGCTACCTCGCTGCCATTCGCGACCTGGAGAGCGTCCTCTACGAACAAGCGGCCTGACCCATGCCCGAGCCGTTTGTGTTTAGCGATTATCTGGTCTTCGTCGACGAAAGCGGCGATCATCAATTGAACCGAATGGATCCGCAATTTCCCGTTTTTGTGCTCCTATTCGCCATCATCCACAAGAACGATTATTTGAATCAAATCTGTCCCGACCTGCAGCGATTCAAGTTCAGCTTCTGGGGACACGACGAAGTGGTCTTGCATGAGCACGAGATCCGCAAACCCTTCGGCGATTTCCTGTTCCTGCTGCAGAAGCCCATCCGTGAGCGATTTCTGGCGGGCCTGACAGCTCAGATGGAAGCCATGCCAGCCACCGTCGTCGCTGTGATCATCGACAAGCCTTCATACGCGGCGCGCTACCACACACCCGTCAGTCCATACGACTATGCCCTGGAAACGGGACTTGAGCGAGTCTTTCGTCATTTGGAGGGCCTCGGTCAGGCTGCTACCCCGACAGCGATCATCGTCGAGAAGCGAGGAAAACGAGAGGACGCCGAATTGGAATTGGCATTCCGTCGCGTTTGCGACGGCGCCAACGCCCTTCACCGAGCGCTCCCGTTTCAACTGGTGATGATCCCGAAATTCTCGAATTCTCCTGGCCTCCAGCTCACCGACCTGATGGCACGGCCGGTCGCTCTGCATCACCTCCGACCCGATCAACCGAACCGCGCCTTCGACATCATTCATTCAAAACTCCGCCGAAGCCCTGATGGCAGAATTGAGGGTTGGGGCCTGAAGCGGCTCCCCTGAAATGCGAAGGGCCTCCGGGAAATCCCAGAAGCCCAGCGCCGACCGGAGATTTCCAGTCCAACTTGCCTTAAGCATCCCCACCACGCCTCCCTCGTCAACCTGCTTTCTCGCCACCCCCCAATGCCCAACGTTTCCAACCTCGTCAAAACCATCCAGGACATCATGCGCAAGGACGCCGGCACCTACGGCGACGCGCAGCGGCTCGAACAGCTCGGCTGGATGTTCTTCCTCAAGATCTTCGATGATCGGGAGAAGGAACTGGAATTCCTCCGCGACCACTACAAGTCCCCGCTTCCGAAGCCCCTGCGTTGGTCGACCTGGGCCGCCGACGAGGAGGGTATCACCGGGGAAGCGTTGCTCGACTTCGTCAACAACACCCTCCTGCCCAAGCTCAAGGCCCTCAGCACGGGCGACAGGATCGGCACCCTCATCCGCACCGCTTTCGAAGATGCCAACAACTACATGAAGAACGGCACGTTGATGCGCCAGGTCATCAACAAGATCAACGGCATCGACTTCAACGCCTCCGATGACCGCCACATGTTCGGCGACATCTACGAGAAGCTCCTCAAGGACCTCCAGTCCGCTGGTAACGCCGGCGAGTTCTACACCCCGCGCGCCGTGACCCAGTTCATCGTCGAGCAGGTCAATCCCCGCCTCGGCGAGACGATTCTCGACCCCGCCTGCGGCACCGGCGGCTTCCTCGTCTGCGCCATCGAGCACCTGCGCAAGCAGGCGAAGACCGAGGCCCACGAGCGCACCATCCAGGACTGCTTCGCCGGCATCGAGAAAAAGCACCTCCCGCACGTCCTGTGCATGACCAACCTCATGCTCCACGGCATCGACGTCCCCTCAAACGTCCGCCACGACAACACCCTCGCCCGCCCCCTGCGCGACTGGGGCCCGAAGGAGCGCGTCGACGTCATCGTCACCAACCCGCCATTCGGCGGCATGGAGGAGGACGGCATCGAGGCCAACTACCCCGCCGAATTCCGCACCCGCGAGACGGCCGACCTTTTCCTCGTGCTGCTCATGAAGCTGCTCAAGCCCGGCGGCCGCGCCGGGCTCGTCTTGCCTGATGGCACGCTCTTCGGCGAAGGCGTGAAAACCCGGATCAAGGAAGCACTACTCACCGATTGCAACCT
>JALRFZ010000096.1 GCA_023253615.1 Verrucomicrobiales bacterium
GCCGGCACCCTCATCCATCTCGCCGAGCCCGTCGGCGCCACCTACGCCCGCGTCGCCGCGGCATACGGAGTGGAGGTCGCTGCGACCGGGATCGGTCGCGCCTTCGGCACGGTCTGGAAGCGCACCCCTCCTCCCTTTTCGCCCGGCGACTCTTCGCCCGATCCGCACGAAAAGGCCTGGTGGGGCCGTCTCGTCCGCGAGGTCTTCATCGAAGCCGGAGCGACCTTCCACGACGCCGCGCGCTACGAGGCGTTTTTTGACGAACTCTACCGCCGCTTCGAGGAACCGGGGACGTGGCTGGCCGCGCCGGACGCCGACGCCATCCTCGCCCGCATCGCCTCCGCCCACCGCTGCGTCGTGCTCTCGAATTTCGACGCCCGGCTCCGGCGTATCCTGGGTGATCTCGGGCTGCTCCGTCATTTCGAGCGGCTCTTTCTGTCGTGTGAAGAGCGCCTTTCCAAGCCCGATCCGCGTCTCTTCCGGCGGGTCAGTGATTGGCTCGGCGTCGATCCCGGCCGGATCCTGCATGTCGGTGACGATCCCGTCTGCGACTGGGCCGCCGCCGCGGCCGCGGGATTCCGCCACTACCGGGTCGGATCCGGCCAAGGAGATCTTCATTCACTCTTGTGTGAACTTTCGCTTGCGTGAAAGAAATCACGGTTTAAAATCGGCCTCCGCCCCGGAACGCATTTCGCGTTCCCGGTTTCCGATGGAAAGATAGCTCAGTCGGTAGAGCAGTTGGCTTTTAACCAATTGGTCCTGGGTTCGAGTCCCAGTCTTTCCACTCTTTCCCCCTTCGGGGCTGCGATGTCAGCGCGGTCTGCTGCCGACGATCACCATCAGGCATCGTCCCGATCACCAGCTTTTATTGGGGATGTCGTCAAAACGGGTGAATGCTGGCGAAGGATTCGCGAAGGTCGGATCCTGCTCCGCTTCCCCCATCGCCTTCCCTTCGCGCGGCCGCGGCATTCATGAAACGCCAGAACCAACTTCCCGAGGAATCGCACGCCGAACCCACGAAAGCCGCCGTGCCGGAGGATCGGATCGAGCCTGCGAGCCCACCCTGCTACCTGGCCGACTTCGGATTTCCGGACGACGGGGACGAGTCGCCGGAGTCTCCCGCCGTGGCGGACACCGCTCCCGCGACCGGTTTCTCGACCCTGTCGGTCCATGCCGGCACCTACCACGATCCCACCACGGGCGGCGCGTGCAGCCCGGTCTTCACCTCGACGGCCTTCGCGTTTCCGAACGAGGCGGACGAGAACGTTTATCCCCGCTATTTCAACACGCCGAACCAGGAAGTGATCTGCAAGAAGATCGCGGCGCTCGAACGCGGCGGGGACGCGATCGCTTTCGCGTCGGGCATGGCCGCGATCTCGACGCTGCTGCTCTCCCATCTCCGGCCGGGGGATCACGCGGTCTTCCAGAGCAACCTTTACGGTGGCACGGTGCAATTCATCACCCGGGATCTCGAGCGCCTCGGGGTGGCGGTGTCGTGGGGCACCACACCGGCGGACTTCGCCGCCGCGCTGCGGGCGGAGACCCGCCTGCTCTACGTGGAGTCGCCGTCGAATCCCCTGTTGCGATGCCTCGATCTCGCGGCCGTGGCGGCGATGGGCCGGGAGCACGGCCTCCTCACGGTGGTCGACAACACCTTCGCCACTCCGGTGAACCAGAATCCGCTGGCACTCGGGATCGACGCGGTGATCCACAGCGCCACGAAGTACTTGAACGGGCACAGTGATGTGAATGCCGGTTTTGTCGTGGCGGAAGGGTCGATCCTCGCCCGGATCGCGTCGAGCGCGGTGAATCTCGGCGGCATGCTCGACGCGCAGGCCTGCGCCCTGCTCGAGCGGGGCATGAAAACCCTCGCTCTGCGGGTGGCCCGTCACAACGAGAGCGCCGGCCGGATCGCGCGCCACCTCGCCTCCCACCCCGCGGTGGCGCGGGTGAATTACCCGGGCCTCGCCTCGCACCCCGACCACGCCGTCGCCGCCGCGCAGATGCGCGGCTTCGGCGGGATGCTCTCGTTCGAGCTGCACGACGCCCGCGACCTCGATGCGATGTTGGCACGTCTGCGGATCATTCTGCCCGCCCTGAGTCTCGGAGGCGTCGAGAGCCTCATCTGCGTGCCGGCGCGCACGACGCACCGCACCCTCTCTCCCGTGGAGCGAGAACGGGCCGGGATCGGAGATGGATTGGTGCGTTTGTCGGTTGGGATCGAGGATGCAGACGACCTCCTCGCGGACCTCGACCGGGCCCTGCCTCCGGCTTGATCCGGCCAGGCCGTCAGGTCAGCTCACGTTCTGACCGAGGATGCGGCCGACCCGGAAATGCATCGTGCCTCCGGGGGCGGGCCAGGAGAATTCATCGCCGGCGCGGAAACCGATCATCGCCATCCCGAGAGGGGCGAGCACGGAAATGCGCCCGTCGTCGATGTCGGCATATTCGGGAAACACGAGGGTGTAGGTGCATGGCTCGCCGGTCGCGAGATTCACCAGTTCCACCCGGGAATTCATCGTGATGAGATCGGCGGGGATGCGGCTGTCGTCCACGACGGTGACACGGTCGAGTTCCTGCCCGAGACGCCGGAGGTTTTCGAGATCGCGGCCGGCATCGGACGCGGCTTCACGGAGGAGTTTCCGCAAGCGGCGGAGGTCGTTTTCGGTGAGATGGATGGGGAGATTCATGGAGTCGAAGAGGGGTGGTAAAAAAGAAAGAGGCACCCACGCCGGAACCTTGGCGTGCGCGCAGGGAGGGAGCGTTCCATCGGGAACGTCCGCAGGGGGAAGTCGGTTCGGGGGAGCCGGAAAGGATATACCTGTCCCAGCTCCCCTCAGGCGCAGGAGGCGCCGAGACGCTTCACGAAAATGCCGGACGGAAGGCCGAAGAGGCCTCCGTGGATCACGGGCGGATGAGCCGGATTGTCCGTGTTTGACGACATCTCCCTCACGGTCGCTCCCTTCGCGCGAAGATCAAGCCGCCCGACATCCCGCTTTCCCGTGCCC
>JALRFZ010000264.1 GCA_023253615.1 Verrucomicrobiales bacterium
CAAGGTTTTCATCCTTTACCCCGAGGGCCGCATCTCCGAGCTCCAGGAACGGCAGATGACCTGCACCGGTGCCGACAACATCTACCCGATCCCGATCCAGGGAACCTTCGACGACGGCCAGGCCATCGTGAAGGAACTGATGAGCGACCTCGCCTTCAAGGAAGAGATGCGCCTTTCCGCGATCAATTCGATCAACGTCGTCCGCGTCCTCGCCCAGTGCGTCTACTACGTACACGCCTTCACCCAGCTGCCGCCCGACAACCGCGACGACATCAGCTTCGTCGTTCCGACGGGGAATTTCGGCAACATCTTCGCCGGCTGGATGGTTCACCAGATGGGCCTGCCGGTCGATCGTTTTGTCGTCGCGACGAACCAGAACGACATCCTCTACCGCCTCTTCAACACCGGCGAATACAAACCCGACGCGGTGCGTCCGAGCCACGCGCCCTCGATGGACATCCAGGTCGCCTCGAACTTCGAGCGTTTCCTCTACTATCATAACGAGAAAAACGCGAAGGCCACCATGGCGCAGATGGATCAGTTCCAGAAGGACGGCTCGATCAAGATCGCGAATTTCAATGCCAGCAACTTCGCGGCGACCCGCAGCACCGACGAGGACATTCTCAAGAACATCCGCATGGTGAAGGAGAAATACGATTACATCGTCGATCCCCACACCGCCTGCGGCTTCCAGGATCTCGATCTCTCCTCGACGCACGTCATCCTCGCCACGGCCCATCCGGCGAAATTCCCCGACACGATCCGGAAGGCGATCGGTGAAACGCCGACCGATCCCGTGCTCGAGAAGCTCAAGAAGAAGGATCAGGTGAAGTATCCCGTCGCGGCGACCGCCGACGCGGTGCGGAAATTCCTCAAGGAAAACGGCATCTGATCACGCCGGGAGCCGGATTTCCATCCTGGCACCACCTCGATCAAGGGACTTCCCGGATTGCTCCGGGACGTGCTATGAAACGCCCATGTCACCCCGTCACACCCGCCGCGATTTTCTCCTCACCGCCGCCTCGACCGCCGCGATGACCGCCCTGCCACGGTCCGTCCGCGCCGGCGTCGATGGCGACATCGATGCCCACGTCCACGTCTGGACTCCCGAGGTCGCGAAGTATCCCCTCGCCGAGGGTTTCGACGTTTCGCAGATGAAACCGGCGAGCTTCACCCCCGAGGAACTCTTCGCCCACACCCAACCCAACGGGGTCGGGCGCATCGTGCTCATCCAGATGAGTTACTACCGCTACGACAACCGCTACATGCTCGACACGATGGAGCGTTTTCCCGGTGTCTTCTCGGGCGTGGCGATCGTCGATGACTCGGCCTCCGATCCGGGTGCGGCGATGCGCGGGCTCGCGTCCAAGGGCGTGCGTGGTTTCCGCATCAACCCCGGCGGCAAACCGGTCGATGCCTGGATCGGTTCGCCGGGCATGGCGAAGATGTGGGAAACGGCCGCCGACGAAGGTCTCGCGATCTGCCCGCTCATCGGGCCGGAGGTGCTGCCCGCGATCGGGAAGATGTGCGAACGTTTTCCAAAGACGCGCGTCGTCATCGATCACTTCGCGCGCATCGGAGCCGATGGCGTGATCCGCGGGGAACAGCTCGATGCCCTCGCCCGTCTCGCGGATCATGCCCATGTCCACGTGAAGACCTCGGCCTTTTACGCCCTCGGCAAAAAGCAGCCGCCCTACACCGATCTCGCGCCCATGATCCGCCGGATGCGCGATGCCTACGGGGCGGAGCGCCTGATGTGGGCGAGCGATTGCCCCTACCAGGTCGGCCCGGGTCAGAATTACGCCGACGCGATCAGACTCGTGCGCGAGGGACTCGATTTCCTCAGCGCCGGGGAGCGGGGCGCGATGCTCCACGACACCGCCGCGAAGGTGTTTTTCACGTGATCCCCGGCACCTCGGCCGGAACGCTCAGCACGCCTCCCGCTTCCAGGCCTTTCGCGCGGCCCGTTCGTGTTTCCGGTGATCGCGGAGGCGTTGCTCGAGACGTGTTCGGAGACGTGCCTTCGACGAGTCGCCCGCCTTGCCTGCGGCCATGCGGACCGCGGTGGCGGTGATCAGTTTCACGAGCCCTTTCACATCCCCGAGCGAGACAAACTCCTCGGCGATGCCGCGATCGGGAGGGCAATTGTGGTAATTGCCGAGCAACACGGAGATGCCCGCGGCGGGCACGCCGTAGAGGTTCATCGCGGTGGCCTCGCAGGATCCACCGTCGAGGAGGGCGCGCTGGTGCGGGATCTTCGCGGCAGCCGCCGCGTCGAGGAGCTCGGCGGTGACGGCATCATCAAAGACGCTGGTGCGGTCGCCGACGCGGATGACGGGGCCCCTGCCCTGCTCCGCCCCGCCTCGCGGGGCGCTCGTCTCGAGGGAAACAAAGCGGACTCCGGCGGGCAACGGCCAGCGTTTCGCGAGCTCGATCGATCCGACGAAACCGACCTCTTCGGCGCGGGTGAAAAGGCCGTAGACGGTGACCTCGGCCTCCTGCTCCTCGAGATCGGCGAACATCGCGAGGATCGCAGCGCAGCCGACAAGGTCGTCGCAGACCCGTGCATGGACGAGACCGTCGCGGATTTCAAACGGATTCAACTGCCACATCCCGAAGTCTCCGAACCATTCCACCGGATGGGTCCCGAGCCGCTCCTCCGGCACGCCGCCGAGAAAGACGGGACGGCCCGCCTCGCGCACCCAGCCGGGATGGTCCATGTGGGCGGCGTAGGCGAGCTGCGGTTTCTTCCTTCCTCGCCGGTAGCAGGCGACGAGATTTCCGAAAGCATCGGACTCGACCGTGACATGCGGCAGACCCGCGAGCCGTTCGCGGACCACCCGCGCGACGTGATATTCATGATACGGAGCCGTCGGTGTCGAGAGCACGGCACGGAGGAGGGAGACGAGAGTGGATTGGCGCATGGAGAAGCGGTTTCGTTATCCCGGATTCGAAGGAAAGCAAATGCCCCATCGCCCTCCCCGGCCGGACAACCCGCGCGGAGGAAATGGCAAGAAGAGACACAACGCCCCGCGGAGAAGGTGGTCCAACAGAGCATGACGACGAATCAAGGCCATGCGAACGCGACTCCGCTGCGGCGACTTTCCTGCCGGATCGACGCCACCGATGTCGAGGAGATGCTCGACACCTACGACAGCGGGATGTGCGATCTCTCGACGGCCAACTGCATCTGCCGGGTGATTTCGCGGCTGCTCCCGACGGATCCGGGGTTGCGGCTGGTGCGCCTCGGTGATGGCCGCGCCGATCTTGAGATCCACGGGCATCGCGTCCCGCTCCCGTCGGATTTGTTCGCATGGCTCGTCGCGGCGGAAACCGGAGCCCGCTTCGAGCCCATCGAGATCGTTCTCCACCTCCCCGGTCCGGGCCTGGCCGGCGCCACGATCACCCGCGGGGACAAGCCGCACCTTTCCGAAGCCGTCGCCTCCGCGACGTCCCGGCCGGCCCCTGCGAAGCACGTCCGTGAAATGACATCCCTGCCCCCGGCCGTTCCGCGAAACAACCCCTCCCCCGCCCGACGGAAAAAGGCGCGGCGTCGGCCGTCTCCACCGTTGGTCCTGCCATGGCTCGATTGACATGCCCTCCGTCTATGCAGACCCGGCGGTGCGCTGCCGTTTGATCGAGTTTCTCGGTGGCGGGACCCTCGCGGAGGCGACGTCGGTTTACGTCACCTCGTCGGACGGCTGCCAGTTCGACCGGACCCATCTCCTCCCGCCATCCTGTCTGGATGAGCTTCTCGTCGACGAACTCGACATCTCCCGGTCGCTCGCCGATACGGAGTCCCTGCTGCTGCATCTCGACATCGAGTATGTGAACTTCGACTCGCCCGCGGAAGCCTTCGTGGATCCTTGGCGCGCCTTTGATCTCCAGGAACCGGCGGTGCGGGCGATCGAGACCCGGCTGCTCCAGCACGGCATCCGTCCCCTGCACCTCGTCACCGGGCAGGGACATCACTTCGTCTGGCGGGTCAGGCGGGATTCCGGCGTGGCGCGGCGGATTGCCGACCTCTGCCCGGCGCCGGAGCTGCTCGATGATTGTCTCGCCCGCGTGCCCGCCCCCTTCGGCGACGTGATCGACCGCGATGCCCACGCCGCCTTCGCCGGCCTCGCCCTGCTGATGGAGTATCTCGCCCATCAAGTCAAGGTTTCCGCCGCACCGTATTCGGAGATTCCGGTCACCATCACCGCCGTGCATACGGGGCCGTGCGCCACCCGGAGACGCGAAGTCGTTTCCATCGACATTTCCGAGTATGGCGACCCGCTGCATACGCGGATGATCCGGATGCCCTTCACGAATTATCTCAAGCCCTGGGTCGGCGGGCTGGCGCGATCACTCGGCCTGGAAAGGGAGATCCCCGCCTTCCGCTCGATTCCGCTCCACGAGATCGACATCCGCCAGGCGATCAAGATGCGCCAGGTCGATGCGGACGTGTGCGATCTCGCACGCCGGGCCTGCGTGCGCATCCCGGATCAGCCGGCGGGCACCGAACGGCTTCTGGAGGACTATCTCGCATCGCCCCTGCGGCATTTCCACGAGTCCTTCCACGCCGACCAACACGATCCGAAAGAGCGCTGGTGCGACACCTACGACCGCACTCCGCTGGACACCCTCCCCCCCTGTGCCCGGCATCTGCTGGTCTGGCCCAACGATTGGCTGTTGAAGCCCGCCGGCATCCAGCTCGTCACCCGATGCCTGCTCGCGGAAGGCTGGCATCCCCGGCACATCGCGGGTCTCATCCGATCCAAGTTCGAGAACCCCGCCTTCCACTGGGGGGTGAACTGGAACGATTACCTGCCGGCCATCCGGGCGGATTTCTACACGAGGTTGTTTGCCGGCTTGCACGCCTGCGGACTGGATCCACTCATCGATCTGAACTGCACTTCCAACCGGGAAAAAGGTTTTTGCTTCCCGCCGGAAGGAGGCGCACCCTGCTCTCTCGAACCCACCCTCCGGAAACTCGAACCCCCGCGCGCACCATGATCCCGACATGGCCCATCGGTCTCTCCACCGGCTGCTTCTGGCGCCACCGCATCTTCGATGTGCTGGAGGAGATCCGTGCCGCCGGATTCGACATGATCGAAGTCTGCTCCTTTCCGAAGCACCTCGACTACCACCTGGAAGACGAGGTGCGCCGGGCGGGGGACCTGACACGATCCCTCGGATTGCGCCCGTTCTCCTTCCATGCCCCTTTCGCCGACCACATCGACATCACCTCGCCCGATGACCGGGTGCGTACCGAAGCGGTGGCCGAACTCGTCACCGCCTGCCGCGCCGCCTTCCTCATGGGTGTTGAAAACGTCGTCCTGCATCCCGGGCCGGAGCGCGAAGGCCGGCCTCCCCGGGAGGAATACCTCCTGCGCATGCACCATGCGGCGCACTCGCTCAATGAAGTGGCCGAATACTGCTCGGAACAGGGCCTGCGGCTGCTGCTCGAAAACATGCTGCCGCACCTCCTTTTCGGGCAGACCGCCGACATGATGCATCTCCTCGGAGAGATCAACGTCCGCAACGCGGGCGCCTGCCTCGACACCGGACACGCTCATCTCGGGGGCGACCTCGGCAGCGTCATTCACAAACTCTCCGGACACCTGAAAATGGTCCACATCAATGACAATCTGGGCGACAGGGACTCGCATCTCATCCCCGGTGAAGGGAGCATCGACTGGAAATGGGTCGTGGGCGAGCTCCGGGAACATCATTTCGAAGGCGGACTCATCCTGGAAATGTCGGCCCGGGAAAACGAGAGCGTCGCGGAGACCCTCGCGCGGGCGCGCACCGGAAGGGATTTCCTCTCGCGCTTGACCAATCATGCCGGCTCCTGATTCCATGCCGACATCACGGCCCTGATCCCACCCTTTTCCGAAACGCCCCCTTCATGGTCGATGCCAACCTCGTTCCCGCCGCCGCGCCGGTCCTGCTGCTCATTTTTCTGATGGTCAAAAAGGTGCCGGTGCCGTCGGCCCGGGCGCTGCCGCTGGCGGCGGTGACGGCCTACCTCCTGCAACACCTTTGGTTCGGCGCGGATCACACGCAGGTCCATGCCGCCGTGATCGCCGGTTTGCTGCTGGCGCTGACCCCGGTCGCGATCGTCTGGGGGGCGATCTTTTTCTTTCGTACGATGGAGCACGCGGGGGCGCTCGATACGATCCGCGCCTGGCTGAACCACCTCTCCCGCAATCGCGTGGCGCAGGTCGTCATCATCGGCTGGTCGTTCCAGTTCCTCATCGAAGGAGCCAGCGGATTCGGCACCCCGGCGGCCTTGGCCGCCCCCTTGCTGGTGGGGCTGGGCTTCCCGGCGCTGCGTGTCGCGACGGCCTGTCTGATCCTCAACAGCGTGCCGGTATCCTTCGGCGCGGTGGGCACGCCCACGTGGTTCGGGTTCGGCCAGCTCGGGCTTGGCGCGGAGGAGTTCGGCGAGATCGCGTGGAAGACCGCGCTCGTCCACGGCATGGCCGCCTGCGTGGTGCCGCTGCTCGCCTTCCGCCTGCTGCTCGGGTGGGAGGAGATCCGGCGCAACGGGGTCTTTGTCGCCCTGTCCCTGCTCGCGAGCGTGCTGCCGATGATGGTGACGGCCGCATTCGATGATGAATTCCCCGCCGTGGCGGGGGGCTTGGCCGGATTGATGACGACGATGTGGCTGGCGCGGCATCACATCGGACTGAAGCGGGACGACGAGGACACCATCACCGGGTCCCCGCCTTCCCCGCGTGCGGTGGCGGCGGCGCTCTTTCCATTCTGGGGCACGGTGATCGTGCTGCTGGCCACCCGCATCCCCGGGCTCGGCCTGCGCGACCTGCTCACTTCCGCGACGCCGGCATGGTCGCTGTCGCTCGGCCCTCTGGGCGGATTCACGATCAGCCCCTCCCTCGTCGTGGGGCTGGAGGGCATCCTCGGCACGGAGGAAAGTTGGTCGCACGCCCTCCTCTATGTGCCATCGATCATCCCGTTCGGCTCGTATCCATGATCAGTTGCCGCGTCTTGAACGCACCTTCGGGAGCCCTGGGAAGAGCCTGGCGGGAATCCACCGGGCGCATGTGGCAGGCCCTTCCCGCGCTGCTCGGCGCCCTCGTCTTCGTACGCCTCATGATGGTGGGCGCCGAATCCTCGCCCGTCATGCTCATCGGCCATTCGCTCGCGGGATTCACCGGCGGCTGGTGGCCGCTGCTGGCCTCCTACCTCGGCGCGGTCGGATCCTTCTTCGCGGGGTCCTGCACCATTTCCAATCTCACCTTCGGTCCCATCCAGGACGCCATCGCCTCGCAGCGAGGCTTCGACCGCACCACGCTCCTGGCACTGCAATCGGTCGGCGGGGCGATGGGCAACATGGTCGCCATTCACAACATCGTCGCCGTCGGCACGGTGCTGGGCCTGCGGAACGCCGAGGGGATGATCCTGCGGCAAACCATCCTGCCGATGATCGTCTACGGCCTCATCGCCGCCGTCGCCGCGGCCTTCCTGATTTAGTCTCCTTGCCGAAGATCTTCGCCGAAAAAAGTCTCTTTTGGGGTGGTGCCTTGCCCACTTCGTCCGACGGCTCCATGGAAAGCAAGTCTCTTCGACGAAAGGTATCTGGCGACGGTTGAGAAGGATCTCGACGATATCGCCGACCAAGACGATCCGTTCACCCGAGGTGTCAAATCAGGTCCAGGCCCGAGGGATCGGTAGCGACGAAGCGACTTCGGGAAACCAATTCTCTTATTTCTCCTCCAGCAGCGGCCTCAGCCCCTCCGCATACACCTCATATCCCGCCGGCGAGAGATGGATGTGGTCCGGGGTGAAAAGGTCCTTTTTGATCGTGCCGTCGGCATGGGTGAAATCGCTCCAGAGATCGAGGACACGGACCTTTGGA
>JALRFZ010000289.1 GCA_023253615.1 Verrucomicrobiales bacterium
GCAGCCGGCCCAGCCCTTCCCGGGCCAGAATCGCCCCCCGCCCGCTGCCGCAGGACTCCCCGTAGCCGCTCCAGCGGTAATCTTCGGGCGCTTTCACCATCCCCGCACGCACCGGATTGAGATCGATGTAGGCCGCCACCGTCAGCAGGGCGGACTCCGCGCCCTCCACCAGCACGCTCTTGAAGCGCCCCTGCCACAGCGTGCCCTCGCGATCGAGGCGCTTGTTCATGTAGCGGGTCACCCGCAGCTTCAGCTCCTTCAAGAAGAGCGACAAATCGCCCCGCCGCCTTTCGTAGCGATCGAGGATTTCCTGGTGCCAGCGTCCGTCCCCCGCGAGGCGGGCGCGCTCCAGTTCCTGACGGACATCCTCGACGGTTTCCGCGTCATAGAGCAGCGGCAGCACCTCCAGCAGCCCCACCTCATCGAGCGGAGCCAGAGTTCCTTTCTCCGGCACCTCCAGAAGGAGGTGGAAGTGGTTGGACATCAGGCAATAAGTCACGACCCGGACGCCCGTGAAGGACTCCTGGTTGCGAAGCATGCGACGAAAGACCTCCTTCTCCCGGTCCCCGAAGACCATCCTGCGGTCGACGACCCGGGACATGACATGATAAAAAGCCCGTCCTTCACCCAGCAATCTCGCCATTCTCATGATAAAACACAATCGTTCAAGGAAATGCCCGCAACAAAAACCGATCCAAAGATCCCGGAAAACCCTCGATACCCCATGATCGGAAGATCGCAAGCATAGGAATGCGGTGGACCTGTCCCACAATATGTTCGCGGTGGACGTGTCCTACAAGATGTTTTCGCATTCAGGCGGGATACTTCCCTTTGCGGAAATCGCGACGTTTCCTTGAAAGGATCAGGCGAGGATTCCTTTTTCGACTTTTCCGTGAACGTCTGTGAGACGGTAATCCCTCCCTTGGAATCGATAGGTGAGGCGCTCGTGGTCGAGACCCAGTTGATGAAGGATGGTCGCATTGAGATCGTGGACATGCACGGGATCTCTCGTGATGTTGTAACAGAATTCATCGGTCTCGCCGTACTGGAGACCCGCCCGTATCCCTCCTCCGGCCATCCACATGGTGAAACAACGCCCATGGTGGTCGCGCCCATGGTTGGTCGGCTCGAGCTTGCCCTGTGAGTACGTGGTGCGCCCGAACTCCCCTCCCCAGATCACGAGTGTATCTTCGAGGAGCCCCCGCTGCTTCAAATCCCGGACCAACGCCGCGGCGGGTTGATCGACGTCGCCACATTGGAGACGAAGATCGCTTGGCAAATTGTAGTGCTGATCCCATCCCCGATGATAAAGCTGGATGAATCTCACCCCGCGCTCCGCCATGCGCCGGGCGAGGAGGCAATTCGCGGCGAAACTCCCCGGCTCGCGGGATCGCGGTCCGTAGGCGTTGAATGTGGCCTCGCTCTCGCCGCGGAAATCAATCAAGTCCGGTACCGACGCCTGCATGCGGAACGCCATTTCGTATTGGGCGATGCGGGTGGATGTCTCGGGATCGCGCCTTTCCTCGAAACGGCCCTGGTTCAGAGCGCCGAGTACGTCAAGCTGGTCACGTCGCGTCTCCCGGTCGATTCCGGGAGGATTGGAAAGAAACAATACCGGATCCCCGCCGGTGCGAAGGGAGACCCCCTGATGATTCGATGGCAGGAATCCCGAGCCCCAGAGCCGGGCATACAAGGGGTCGGCCGGACGCGCCGCACTGCCGCGGGAGACCATCACCACAAAGGCGGGAAGATCACGACTTTCACATCCGAGTCCGTAACTCAGCCACGAACCGAAACTCGGACGACCGGGTTGCTGGTGTCCGGTCTGCAGGTAGGTGACGGCGGGATCGTGGTTGATCGCCTCGGTGTGCATCGAGCGGATGACGCAGAGCTCGTCGATGATCCTGGCGGTATGCGGGAGCAATTCGCTCACCCATGCGCCGCTGCGGCCATGGCGGGCGAAGACGAAGCGCGAGGCGGCGACGGGCAGTCCCGCCTGACCGCTCGTCATGCCGGTGAGGCGTTGCCCGCCCCGGACGGAGTCGGGCAGCTCCCTGCCATGATGTTTTTCGAGCTCCGGCTTGTGATCGAATAGATCGAGCTGGGAGGGCCCTCCGTGCATGAAAAGATAAATGACCCGCTTCGCCTTCGGCGCGAAGTGGCCCGCCCCCGCGTCGCCACGCCCGAGAGCGGCGAGCGCCATGCCTCCGAGACCGAGACCGAGACCGGTGGTGTGGAGAAAATGTCGGCGTCCGGGGAGGTCGTTCATGGTTTTGTCAGGGTCTCGTCGAGGTTCAGCACGACCTGGGCCACGACCGTCCACGCGGCGAGTTCCGCATCTTCGATGCGTCCATCGCGTGGCGCGGCACCTGTCGAGAGGAGGCCGGCCACCCCTTCCTCGTCGTCCGCGAACCGCCCGATCTGCCGCGAGAGGAGCCCGTGCAAAGCGGCGATCTCTTCCGGGGTCGCCTCCCGGACGAGGACGCGGCGCCAGAGATCCTGCAAGCGCCGCGGGGTGCTGCCGGGAGATTGCAGGATCTTTTCCGCGAGCTTGCGGGCGGCCTCGACATGGGTTTCGTCATTCAGCAACTGCAGCGCCTGCATCGGCGTGCTGGTGCGACCTCGCCGGATCGTGCACTTTTCGCGGGTCGGCCCGTCGAAATTCAACATCGAAGGCGGCGGTGCCTGCCGCTTCAGATAGGTGTAAAGGCTGCGCCGCCACAAGCCCGGGCCTTCATCGACGTCGTAACTCTCTTCGGCGTTGTAGGAAACCGCCTCCCACAATCCCGGAGGCTGGTAGGGCTTCACGCTCGGCCCGCCGATTTCCGGGACCAGCAAACCGGACACGGAGAGCGCCTGATCGCGCAACATCTCGGCGGTGAGCCTTACCGAGGGCCCTCGTCCGATGAGCCGGTTCGCGGGATCGCGGATCCCCTCCCCTGTTTTCACGAATGCGGCATCCTGGCGGTAGGTGCGCGACATCACGATTTCCTTCAGCAGCACTTTCACATCCCAGCCGCCGCCGCGGAAGCGATGGGCGAGAAAGTCGAGCAATTCGGGATGGGTCGGAGCTTCGCCCTGCGATCCAAAATCCTCGGGCGTGCGCACGAGCCCCTCGCCGAAGCAGTGGGCCCAGAGCCGGTTCACCGCGACGCGGGCGGTGAGCGGGTGATCCATCGAGACGAGCCATCGCGCGAGCCCGAGCCGGTTCAAGGGCGCGTCGCGAGGCCAAGGCGCTATGGCCGCGGGCACGTGCGGCTTCACTTCCTCGCGGGGCTGGTCGTAGACGCCGCGATCGAGCACGAAAGTGGCGCGGGGGTTTTTGCCTTCCTCCATCACGAGCACGGTGGGGATGGCGTCGCGGATCCGCTTTTCCCCGGCGACGGCTTCGCGGACCCGCTCGCGCGCCTCGCGCTCCGGGGCTTTGCCGAAACGATCGAGGTATTCATCGAGGAGAATGTCCCGCTCGCGGGCACCGCGATTCCCGGACGGAGTCGCGATGATGCCGCGGAGCCTTTCATCCCGCCCCCAGTCGCGCACGACTTCTCCGCCGATGACTCCGGGGATGAGGCGGAGCTCGTCGAGCAGGCCGTAGTAACCCAGCCCGGGATCCCGGCGACCGATCCGGAGGGGCTCGCGATTCACGAGGGTGCCGCCGAGATGATCCCGGCGGATTTCGACTCCCGCGGGGATGCCGTCGATGGCGACCCGCAATCCGGCGGCGCGCCGCGATCCATCATAGGAGACGACGAGATGATGCCAGTCGCCCGATCGCATCACTTCTCCGGTGATGACCTCGATGGCGCTGTCGCTCCAGCGGTGGACGAGGTTCACCTGCACGCGGTTTTTCTGGAGAATGATTTCAAATCCCCGCCGATCGCCATCGGGTTCGATCTTCGAGAGCGGACAGCCGAGCGATCCCTGCGGCTTCACCCACATCCCGACCGTCCAGGCCCCGTCGGGATCGAAGCCTTGCGATCCGTGCTCGAGATGTCCGGTGGCATCGAAGTCCCCCGCCGCGCCCTGCACCCCCGGCTGCAATTGTGGGCGGTTTCCCACGACGCCATTATCGTCCGCCGGAGCGCCCTCGAAGCCCTCGTAGACGACGGTGTTTCCGGGCGGCGGCATGAGATCTCCGGACACCTCTTTTTCCCATCGCTCCACGTCGCCGGCGACGGCCTGCCGGATCATCGCGAAGGCTTCGGCGGCCTTCTTGCTCTCCCCGACGGCGCGGACCAGGGCGGCTTCCTGCCCGGGCGTAGGCACCTCCAGGAGCGGAGGCGGATTGTCTGCGGTGATGAGCCCCTGCTCGGGCACGTTGTTGAAGAAAGCGAAAAGCCCGTAGAATTCGCGCTGCGAGATCGGGTCGTATTTATGATCGTGGCACTGCGCGCAGCCGGCGGTGAGCCCGGTCCACGTTGCCATGGTCGTGTCGACCCGGTCCACGACATACTCGACGCGGAATTCCTCGTCGATGCTGCCGCTCTCGTTGTTGGCCATGTGATTGCGGTTGAACCCGGTCGCGACGCGTTGCGAAACATTCGCATCCGGGAGGAGATCGCCGGCCAGTTGCTCGATGGTGAAGCGGTCGAAGGGCATGTTGCCGTTCAACGCGTCGATCACCCAATCCCGCCAGAGCCACATCTGCCTGGGTTTGTCTCCGAAATAGCCGTTGGTATCGGCGTAGCGGGCGGCATCGAGCCAGGCCACGGCGAGGTGCTCGCCGAAATGCGGCGAGGCGAGGAGGCGATCGACGAGCTTCTCATAAGCCTCGCCGGAAGTGTCGGAGAGAAAGGCCGCCGCCTCTTCCGGGGTCGGCGGCAGACCCGTGAGATCCAAGGTGACCCTCCGCAGCAGCGTCGCCCGGTCCGCGTCGGGCGCGGGCGCGAGCGATTCCGACTCGAGCCGCGCGAGCACGAAGCGATCGATGCCGCCGAGCGGCCAATCCTCCGCTTTCACCCCGGGTAGGGCCGGCATCGCGATGGGGACGAAAGACCAATGGCGTTCGTAGGCCGCGCCCGAACCGATCCACCGGGCCAGGATCTCCTTTTGCTCGTCCGTCAGTTTCTTGTGCGACGCCGCCGGAGGCATGATTTCGTCCGCGTCCCCGCTCAGGATCCTCGCGAGGAGTTCCGATTCCGCGACCACTCCGGGCACGACCGCCCGACGGCCACCGAGATCCTCCGTGGCGCCTTCGAAGGTATCGAGCCGCAGCCCCGCCTTCCGACTGCCGGGGTCCGCGCCGTGGCAGGGGAAGCAATTCTCCGAGAGGATGGGACGCACATCGCGGTTGAAGGACACGACCTCTTCAGCTCCGGCCGTCCAAGGCAGGATAAAAAGGATCATGGAAAAACGCATCATGTCTCAACGGGCAACGAAGCACCGCGGTGGAAAGGCTACCATCTCCCGATGACCGCGTATCTGGCGCACTCCGGCCACGCCGCCTGACGGAGAGGTGGCCCCGGCGGACGGAGCCGATGGCTTGATTGGATTTGAGGATTGAGAGTTGGGCCGTTCTCGGCAGATTTCGACCGAGAACCATGAAAAAGAAGAACCGAAGGAACTTCACCGCGGAGTTCAAGGCCCGGGTGGCCTTGGAGGCCGCGCGTGGAATCAAGACGATCAACGAAATCGCCGCCGAACACGATTTGCATCCCGTGCAGGTTGGTCAATGGAAGAAGGAGTTGCAGGAACGGGCCGCCGCCGTCTTCGAGCGAGGTGGTGCGGACAAGAAGGACGAGGAGGCCGCCGAGCGCGAGCGCGCCCGCCTTGCGGCGAGATTAAGGGACGGACAAACAACGCTTGAAGACGCCCCGAAATGCCCGATCTTCCAACAAATCCACCCCCGTCGATCCCCCTGCGCCCGCGTCACCGTTAGCCAGTCACCCCGCCACTCCATGCGCACCGCTCGCCTTCTCGGAACCGGACGATCCTTCTACCACGTGATGTCCCGCGTCGTGGACCGGCGCATGG
>JALRFZ010000379.1 GCA_023253615.1 Verrucomicrobiales bacterium
CCTGGCCTCTCCCCACTACGGGGAACGTTGGGCCCGCCTCTGGATGGATGTCGCCCGCTACGCCGACACGAAAGGCTACGAGGGTGCCGGGCGCGAACGCCGCTTCATTTACAGTTACACCTACCGCGATTGGTTGATCAAGGCTTTCAACGAAGACCTGCCCTACGATCAATTCCTCCTCTACCAACTCGCCGCCGAACAGCTCGTCGATGCGAATGGTCCCGACAAACGTCACCTCGCCGCGCTGGGTTTCCTCTCCCTGAGCAAGAACGGCAGCCAGGATGAGATCCTCGATGACCGGATCGACACCACCTTCCGCGGCACCATGGCGTTGACCGTCTCCTGCGCGAAGTGCCACGATCACAAGTTCGATCCCATTCCGACGAAGGAATACTACAGCCTCTACGGAGTCTTCCTGAACTCACTCACCGTCGACACCCCGACCATCGGCGAGCCCAAGCCCGGCCCGGAGTACGACGCCTACCTCAAGGGGCTCGCCGAAAAGCAGAAGAAGATCGACGATTTTCTCAACCCCATCCTCGAAAAACTCAAAAAGGAGCATCCCACCCTCGCCGGGAACCGCGGTGCCCTCATGGGCAAGGTCGAACGCGAAGACCGCCGCAAGCTGACCAACCTCGAAGGCGAGCGCGACAAATTCATCGCCGACTCCGGGATGGAGCCTGACAAAGCCATCATCCTGCGCGACCGCGAGAAGCCGATCAACCAGCACGTCTTCATCCGCGGGAATCCCGGCCGCCCCGGCGAGCTTGCTCCCCGCCAGTTCCTCTCCATTGCCTCCGAAGGCGGCGTCGCCAAGCCCTTCGAGAAAGGCAGCGGCCGCCTCGAGATGGCGCAGGCGATCGTCCATCCTGCCAATCCGCTCACCTCGAGAAACCTCGTCAACCGCGTCTGGATGTGGCATTTCGGCGAAGGCATCGTCCGCACCGTCGATGATTTCGGCATCACCGGGGAAGGTCCCGACCATCCCGAGCTGCTCGACTGGATGGCGCACTGGTTCCGCGAAAACGGTTCCTCCGTGAAAAATCTCCATCGGCTCATCGTCACCTCCGAGACCTGGAAACAGCAGTCCTCGAATCCCAAGACCGAGGCGAACATGCTCGTCGATGCCGAAAACCGCCTCTTGTGGAAGTTCAAGAAAAAGCGTCTCGAACTCGAGCAGATGCGCGATGCCATGCTCGACGTCTCGCAAAATCTCGACCGCACCCTCTACGGACGCCCCGTCGAGATCCTCGCTCCCGGATACGTGAACCGCCGCTCCGTCTATGCCTTCATCGACCGGCAGAATCTCAATCCGACCTTCCGTAATTTCGACTTCTCGAATCCGCAGGAGACCACCGGAAAGCGCCCCGCCACGACAATCCCGATGCAGGCGCTCTTCACCCTGAACAACTCCTTTGTCATGGATCAGGCCGAGATCCTCGCGAAAAAGACCGAAGCGAATCCCGATCGGATCGCCGCGCTCCATCGCGCCGTCTTCGCGAAAGATCCCTCCGAGTCCGATCGCCAGCTCGGCGAGAGTTTCATCGCCGCGTGGATTTTTTCGGCGATCGTCATGATCCTCGTTGTCGGCATGCGCGAAC
>JALRFZ010000390.1 GCA_023253615.1 Verrucomicrobiales bacterium
AACGCGGGCGGCGGCATCGACCACGCCATGATCGCCCGTCTCGCCCAGGCCATCGCCGACATCCACGCGGCCGGCCAGGAGGTGATCGTCGTCTCCTCCGGCGCGGTCGGAGCAGGCATCCCGGCCTTCGGCCTCGAGAAACGCCCCACCGAGATCGAGATGCTCCAGGCTTGCGCGGCGGCGGGACAGGCCCGCCTCATGCACCTCTACGAAAGCCAATTCGGTCATCACGGCCTGAAGGTCGCCCAGCTCCTCGTCACCCACGAGGACCTCCAGGACGAACGTCGCAGCGGCAACGTCCTCGCCACACTCAACGCCATCCTCGCGCACCGCGGCGTCGTGCCGATCATGAACGAGAACGACTCGGTCTCGGTCTACGAGCTGAAGGTCGGCGACAACGACACGCTTTCCTCCATCGTCGCCCGCCTCGCCGGAGCCGACATGCTCATCCTCCTCACCAGCGTGCCCGGCCTCACCGGTCCCGATTCGGTCTCGGAGGACGACATCATCACCCACGTCGAGGATGTCGAAACGGTGCTGCATTTCGCCCGCGATGAAAAAGGCGCCCTTTCCGTCGGCGGCATGGCGAGCAAGCTCCGTGCCGTCGAGGCGGCGGTGAACTCGGGCATCGAGACCCTCATCGCGAGCGGGCTGAAACCCGAGCAGCTCCCCGACCTCGTCGAAGGACGCGGCATCGCGACCCGTTTCCGGCCCAAGGCGAAAACGGATCCCCTTTCCTCCTGACCTCCCCTCCTTTCATGACCCCGGAAGACATCGGACGCGAAGTGCACCGCATGGGCGAGCAGGCCCGCGCCGCCTCCCACGCCCTCACCAAACTCTCCACCGCGGAGAAAAATACCATCCTCCTCGCGATGGCCGATGCCCTCGTCGCACGCGAGCCGGAGATCCTCGCCGCCAACGCCCTCGACCTCGCCGCCGCGGACGAAGCCGGACTCAGCACCGCGATGCAGGACCGCCTCCGCCTCGACTCCGCCCGCATCGCGGCGATGGCCACCGGCATCCGCGAGGTGGCCGCGCTGCACGATCCCACCGGCGAGATCCTGCGCGAATGGACCCGCCCCAATGGTCTCCGTCTCCAGAAAAAACGCACGCCCATCGGCGTCATCGGGATCATTTTCGAAAGCCGTCCCAACGTCACCGCCGATGCCGCGGTGCTTTGTTTCAAAACCGGCAACGCGACCATCCTCCGTGGCGGCAAGGAGGCGATCCATTCAAACCGCGCCATCGCCGCCGCCCTCCAGGAAGGCGGCTCGCCCGCCGGACTGCCCGCTCACAGCATCCAGCTCATCCCCTTCACCGATCGCGAGAGCGTGCGCCACCTCTGCGAGATGGACCAATGGCTCGATCTCATCATTCCACGCGGTGGTGCCAGCCTCATCGAGGCGGTCGTGAGCATGGCCCGCATGCCCGTGATCAAACACTACGACGGCATCTGCCACGTCTACGTTGATCAGGACGCCGACCTCGACATGGCCGAGGCGATCACGATCAATTCCAAAACGCAGAAGCCCTCGGTCTGCAACGCCGCCGAGACCCTGCTCGTGCATCGAGGGGTGGCCGCGACTTTTGTTCCGCAAATCGTCGCGGCCCTCGCGGCAAAGGGCGTCGAAGTGCGCGGCGACGAGGCCTTCCGCGCCTTCGCCGGAGAAGCCGCCGTCGTCCCGGCGAACGAAGCCGACTGGACCACCGAATACCTCGACTACATCCTCTCGGCGAAAGTCGTCGATGATCTCGACGCCGCCATCGCCCACATCAACCGCTACGGCTCGCATCACACCGATTCGATCGTGACACGAGACAAAGCCGCTGCGGCGAAATTCCAGCTCGAGGTCGACAGCGCCTGCGTTTTCTGGAACTGCTCGACGCGTTTCGCCGACGGCGGTGAATTCGGCTTCGGCGCCGAGATCGGCATCAGCACCGACAAGCTCCACGCCCGCGGCCCGATGGCGCTGGAGGAGCTCTGCAGCTACAAATACCTCGTCTCCGGCAATGGGCAGGTGAAAGGCTGAGACACGACCCAAGAGGGTCAAAGGAACGAGCCAAGAGGGTTCAGTCCCCCTTGGCCCGCGCGAGGTCCGGTTTGTCAGGCCGGGGTCAGCGGGTCGTCACGATGACGCGTGCGGTGTCACCCACCACCGGGGCGGTGCTCGATTCCGCCGTGATCTGGCTCAGGTAGGTGCGGCGCAGGATCTTCTTCTTGCCGCCTTTGCCCTTCTTCCGCAGCTTCCGGTCGGGGGTCACGGTCAGGCCGATCTGCACGGCATCATCGCTCTCGTCGATGGACGCGGTTTCGAAGGTGCCTGCCGTCAGCGCCGCCGTCACGTTCTCTCCCCCGGACACATACACGGTCCGGAAGAGCGCGTTGCCGGGGGTCGCACGGGCCTTGATCACGTCAGCCTGCGTTCCCCGGTTGGCGATGGTCGCGACCGCTCGCACAGGAGCGAGACGCGTCGAGACAAGGGCGATCTGCTGGGTCGCGGGGCCGGTGTAGACTCCCTCTCCCACGAGGCTGGTCAGCCGGGTGCCCACAGCCACGTCGGGTCGCACGAAGGGCGTCTGGCTCGCATCGATGCCGAGATCGAGGGTCGCGGAGCTCGTTCCGTCGTTGAGCACGCGCAGCAGGTAGTCGCCGGCGGCGAGGTTGGCGGCGAGGAGGAGTTCTCCGCTGCCGTCGAACTGGCCGACGACGTTGCCGCTGCTGTCGAGGATCTCGGCTTGGAGACCACTCGCTCCGGTGCCGGTGATTTCGACGCGGCGGGTTTCACCGAGGGTGAAGCGGTAGCCTTGCCGTTGGCCGGAGGCGAGGACTTGTCCGCCGGCGCTGCCGGTGCCGTCTCCTCCGAGGAGGAGGGTCAGGTCGAAGGGCACGGCGTTGCTCCGCGAGGCGAGGTTCTGGATGCGCAGGTCATCGGCGGGGCCGGTGTCGGCGACGTCGTAGGCGGTCGCGGGGGTGGCGTGACGCCCGGTGAGGAAGTCGGCGAGGGCTTTCTGTTCTCCGAGGGCGTTGCCCGGCAGGGACGGAGCGGTGGTGAAGTCCAGCGCGGGATCGAGGATCGGGCCGAGGGTGCCGTCGTCGAGAAGGTAACGGAAGTTGGTTCCGTTGGCTTTCATCGGGTAGCCGTCTCCGCCGTTGGCGAGGAAGTTGAGGGTGACGAGCCGGATCACGGGCGGGGCCCACGGGGAGTAGGTCCCGTTGTCGTAGAGGGCGTAGTGCAACTGCCCTTCTTCTCCGATGAGGGAGAGGGTGGTGATGCGGTCGCCGGCGGTCCGGGTCGGATCGTAGGCGAAGGAGACGCCGCCGATCTGGGGGAAGCGTCCCTGGTTGCCGAGGACGGAGACGCCGTGCTCGAGGATCGCCTTGAGCCCCGCGGGAGTCGTCTCAAAGGCCATGAGCCGGTTGTTGAAGCGCATCGAGTTCTCGATGTCGAGCAAGGACACCCCTCCGGCGGGCTTGCCGGCTCCGGGATTGGCCAAAGGCGGGTTCTTCGCGCCGCTGCCAACCTCAACCGAGCCGATCGCGGCGCGGATGCCACCTCCGTTCTTCAGGGAGACGATCGGGATGGTGTCACCCACGGCTTCGGCCAGCACGAAGGCGTTGGCGTCGGCGCTGAGGTTGCCGAGGTTGGTCTCCTGGTTGCGCACGAAGTTGCGCTCACCCTCGAGGTAGTGGTTGGTGTAGCCTTTCACATCGCCATCCTTGGCCGAGATCACGGATTGCACCGCGTCGGTGATTTGCTTCACACCCGCTCCCTTGGTCCCGGCGGCGAAGGCGGTGGTGGCGAGGTTGCCCTCGGACACGCCCCACGCGGCGGCCACGTTGGCGCTCGTCGCGGCGTAGGCTCCGTTGACCGAGACACGCCCGGCCAGCCCGGAGGTGAGGATTTCACCGCTGGGGTCGAAGTCGACGACGAGGCGACCGAGGTAGGTGAACTCGTTGTCGGTATTGACGATGAGGACGGGTTTGGCATCGGCTCCGGCGGTCAAGATCGGGTAGGTCCCGGCGAAGTCGGCGGCG
>JALRFZ010000418.1 GCA_023253615.1 Verrucomicrobiales bacterium
GCTGGCCTCCTCGCCATACAGATGCGATTCGATCTGCTCCCTGGTCAAGGTATGCCCGGGACGTCTCGCGAGACATTCGAGAAGGGCGAACTCGCGGGCGGTGAGGACGATCTCCTCCCCTGCACGCTTCACGGAGCGGGAAGAGAGATCGATCGTGAGATCGCCCACCCGCAGGACCGCATCCAGCTGCCCGTGACGTCGTCGCACGATGGCACCGATTCGGGCGAGCAGTTCTTCGATGGCGAATGGCTTCACGAGGTAATCGTCCGCTCCGAGAGCGAGCCCGCGGACGCGGTCGTCGATCGCATCCTTGGCCGTTAGTATGAGGATCGGGGTCGGATTTCCCTGCCTCCGCCACTCGACCAAAAGATCGATGCCGTTCCGATGAGGCAGCATCAGGTCGAGGACGATGGCGTCGTAATCATTGAGACTGACCGCGATCTCCGCCTCCCTGCCATCGACCGCCTCGTCCACGGCATGCCCGAGCCTGGAGAGGGCATGGGCAACGGTGGCACGAAGACGGTCGGAATCCTCAACGAGGAGCAGGCGCATGGCAGGGGCGGAACGGGTTTCAGTCTCGACGATTACGCTTCAAAACCAAGCCTTTTTCCGAGATGGTCGCCTCCAGATCGGGACCGCTCGGGAAGTCGATGTCCACCCGGTAGGTGACGCGGCCGCCCGCGGTTTCGAGGTCGAGATCGTCGATGCGTCCCCCACCCTGCATGAGGCGGCGGATCGAATTCTTGACCGCCCGTGGAGCCCTCGCCAGGCCGATATCTTCGACCGAGCGGAGGAGGCGGCCGGAGGCATTGATGACCAGATCCAGATCGCGGCCACGGCCGAGGTTGATGTCGACATCATAGATGCCCGAGGCCGCCAGGAAGTCGATCTCGTCGATGCGCCCGCCCTTGCGGTTGGCGTTGATGGTATCCTGCACCGCCTGCGGACAATCCTGGAGCGACACCTCGACGGCGCGTGATGGAGTGGGACAGAATGCGACAACGACGAAGGGGGCGAAGAAGGCGAGAGTACGGAGTTTGATGATGGATTTCATGAAATGAAGAACAAGGGTTCAGGTTGGATTTCGCTTTGGTGTGGTTTGGTTTTGGTTTGGTTTTGGTTTTGGTTTTGGTTGGTTATGAATCGCGGTTCAGAAATCAGCCTCTTCGCGACGGCGGAGGATCCCTCCGTTCTCATCGATGACGAGATGAAGATCCACATCGTCCGCGAGATCGAGATCCACGTGGTATTCGACCTTGCCGCCAGCGGTAACCCGGTCGGCGCTGTCGAATCGCCCTCCGGGAGCAAGGAATGTGTCCATTGTCGATTTGACTTTCCGGGGCAGATCCCCGGGACGGATCTCCTCGATCATTTTCAGAAGGGCTCCGTCTCCGGCGATGTGGAGCTTGCGCTCGCGCTTTCCGGGCAGGTCGATCTCGGCGAGGTAGAGCACCCGGTTTTCCATCCGGATCGTCTTGATCTCGTCGATCCGTCCGAGACCGGTGTTTCCCCTGATGGTCTCCCTGACGGGTTCCGGACACTGGCTCAGCGGGATTTCGTCAGCGAGGAGGACTGAGGAGACGCCACCCAAGAGAGTGGCGGCGAGAGCGTGCAAGGAGGTCTTTTTCATCGTTCAATGGAAATGCGGGAGGGAATCGCCCGGAACAAGCGCGCCCCGGACCGGCGAAAGAATCGCCCGTGAAAATGATGGCCAGATGAAGACCAGGGAAAAAACCAACCCTTCGGAATTTCCCGCCCCCGCCCCCGGGGACTTATGTTCATACGAAAATTTTCTGGACGACATCACCCGGTCCGTGCATTCTCGCCCTCGAAACACCCCCAGGAACATGAAACGATACCTCCCTTTTGTGCCCGTCATCGTGATGGCGTTGGCGAGCTGGCTGCTGGTGCAGGCGGCCGATGAAAAGAAGTCCGCGCCCCTGAAGGTGCTCCTCGTCCTCGGCGGCTGCTGCCACGATTACGAGACCCAACAGAAGCTGCTGAAGGCCGGCATCGAATCGCGCATCGAGGCCGTCGTCGACATCGAATACAACCCCAGCAAGGGCACCGATGCGACCTTTCCGATTTATGAAAAGGACGACTGGGCCAAGGGCTACGATGTGGTGATCCACGACGAGTGCTCCGCCTCGGTCACCGACGCGGCCTACGTCAACCGCATCCTCGCGGCCCACCGCGACGGCGTGCCGGCAGTGAATCTCCACTGCGGAATGCACAGCTATCGCTGGGGGACTTTCAAGGAACCGGTGAAGGTCGGCGACGACAACGCGGGCTGGTATGAGATGATCGGCCTGCAATCGACCGGCCACGGTCCGCAGTCCCCCATCACGATCACCTACACCGATCCGGCGCACCCGCTGACCAAGGGGCTCGAGGGCTGGACCACGATCAACGAAGAGCTCTACAACAACGTGCGGATCTTCGACACGGCCAAGCCGCTCGCCACCGGCAGGCAGATCCAGATGCCGAGGGTGAAAAAGGGCGAAACCCCCGATCCGAATGCCAAGGGCACCGAGGTCGAGGCGGTGGTGGCCTGGACGAACCACTACGGCCCCAACAAGACCCGGATTTTCAGCACCACGATCGGCCACAACAACGAGACCGTCGCGGACGACCGCTATCTCGATCTCGTCA
>JALRFZ010000356.1 GCA_023253615.1 Verrucomicrobiales bacterium
GCCTCTTGTGGAAGTTCAAGAAAAAGCGTCTTGAGCTCGAGCAAATGCGCGATGCCATGCTCGACGTCTCGCAGAATCTCGACCGGACCTTTTTCGGCCGCCCCGTCGAGATCCTCGCGCCCGGATACAAGAACCGACGCTCCGTCTACGCCTTCATCGACCGGCAGAATCTCGATCCGACCTTCCGCAATTTCGACTTCTCCAATCCGCAGGAGACCACGGGCAAGCGTCAGAACACGACCATTCCGATGCAGGCGCTCTTCACCCTGAACAACTCGTTCGTCATGGATCAGGCGGAGATCCTCGCGAAGAAAAGCGAAGGCACGCCCGATCGGATCGCCGCGCTCCATCGCGCCGTCTTCGCGAAAGATCCCTCGGAGTCCGATCGCCAGCTCGGCGAGAGTTTCATCGCCGCCTTCGGGGGTGAGACCTCCGCGATGGGCAAACGCCAGACGAACACAGAGTGGAGCTACGGCTGGGGCGACATCGATCCGAAATCCGGCAAGGTCGTCTTCCATCCCTTCGAGCATTGGATCAAGAATGTCTGGCAGGTCGGCAAGGAGCGCCCCCTCAAGAACGATCCGCTGAGTTACCTCTTCGCCGACAACAACGGCAGCGCCCACCCCGGCCACACCTCGCGCGAGAGCCTCATCTACGAATGGCGCGCTCCCGACGATCTCGCCGTCTCCGTCAGTGGAGAGATTTTCCGCTCCAACGTCGGCAAAGGCAACGGCGTGCGTGTGAAAGTCGCGACCACGAAGGATGGCGTGATTTACGATCAGGTCCTCGATCCGGCGAAGGACAAGATGGCCGTGAACCTTGCCGAAGTGAAGATCGCCAAGAACGAGTGCCTCTATTTCATCGTCGATCCGCACGAAAAGAATTCCTCCTTCGACTCGATCCGCTGGAATCCCCAGATCACCGACCTTTCCGGGAGGTGGCCCCGCTGGGGCATGGCCGAATCCTACTCCGGCCCCGCCACCCCCGCTTCGACCTGGGGCGCCTACGCCCACGCCCTACTCAATACGAACCGGTTTCTATTTGTCGATTGATGCAAACAAGCCGCAGTTCTTTTTGGTCAAATCAATGGGAATCCGGAAAACAGTCGTCCTCGACACAAACGTCATGATCTCGGCGATGCGAAGCAACAAAGGGGCCTCACACGCCATCCTGAGAGCTCTGCATGCGAAAGAGTTCGATTGCCTCCTGTCCGTCCCCCTCGTTCTGGAGTATGAAAGTGTCGCAAAAAGACCCGGAATGCTACCTCACTTGTCCGAGAGGGACATCGAAGCGATCCTCGACATGATCTGCTCGCGCTCGATGGAGCAAAAAATCTTTTTCCAGTGGCGACCTTTTCTCAAAGACCCAAACGACGATATGCTTGTCGAGCTGGCAATTGCCGGCCGTGCCTCAACCATCGTCACGAGCAACATCGGCGATTTTGAGGATGCTCGGAAGGCCCTCGGCCTTGAGATTCTCACTCCGAAAGAATTCCTGATTCAACTGCGAACGAAATGAGCACCGTGACCATCCAAATCCCGGACTACCTCAAACTTCACATCGAAAATCTGGTGGAACGCGAGGGCATGACCCTCGATCAATTCTTTGCCACCGCCGTCTCAGAAAAGATCGCGGCGATCGAGGCCGTCGATTACATTTCCTCCCGTGCGAATCGCGCCAACGAAGATGCCTTCCAAGCGGCGCTCTCCAAGATTCCCTCGACCCCCGTCACCGCCGATTGGGATAAGCTTCCGCCCGCGCTGGTCTCCGAACCGGAAAGCCACGACTCAAATTGATCTCAACAGAAACGTCACTCATGACTCCCCTTTCCAGACGCTCCTTCCTCCACCGCACCGGCATGGGCATGGGTGCGCTTGGCCTCGGTCCGCTCCTTTCGCAATTGAATGCGGGCGACCGGTCCCTCAATCCCCTCGCCCCCGGGAAGACCCACTTCCCCGCCCGCGCCAAACGCGTCATCCACATCTTCGCGAACGGCGGACCGTCGCAGGTCGACTCCTTCGATTACAAGCCCGCCCTCGCCCAATACGACGGCAAGGAAATGCCCGGTGAGTCGCTCAAGACCGAGCGCA
>JALRFZ010000526.1 GCA_023253615.1 Verrucomicrobiales bacterium
CTTAGAGGCTGCAATCTTGATTGCTTCGCCAGTCTTTGGGTTGCGCCCCATTCGGGCTGCGCGTGAACCCAAGGAAAAGCTTCCAAAGCCTACCAATTGCATCGTATTACCCTTGGCAACGCTCGCCTTGATCGCATCGAGAGCGGAAAGGAGATCGTCCATGCCGATCCGGCTGATGCCCGGGCGGAAAACCACGTTCATCGTCGCCCGGATGCTCTGGCTGATGATCTTGTCCGCGGCGGCGAAGGCCTGGGCGACACCGTCCTTCGGAACGATGAGTTCGCCCATTCGGTCGTTGTCGAAAGTGATGACGGCGTTGGCATAACGCGAGATCTGCTCCAGTGCGCGATGAGCCTGCCCCATGCGGCGCTCCCCTTCAAACGTGAAAGGCATCGTCGCGAACACGACCAGGAAGACCCCTTCTTCCCTCGCGATGCGGCAGACTTCGGGCGCGGCACCGGATCCGGTGCCCCCGCCGAGGCCCACGCAGACGAAAACCATTTTGCTGCTGCGGACGGACTTGCGGATCTCATCGACTGCCTCGATCGCCGCCTGCTTGCCGAGGGTCGGATCTCCGCCCGTACCCATGCCCTTGAGGAGCGTGGACCCGAGCTGGATCTTCTGGCTCGACACCGAAGTCGACAACGCGCGAATATCCGTGTTCAAGGTCAGCAACTCGGCGTCGTCGCTGCCCTCGAGCGCCATCCGGTCGAGCACGTTCGCTCCGGCACCACCGATGCCGATCACTTTGACGCCGAATTCCGAGGAGTCGGAAAACTCGCCCTGCTCCGCTTGATTGTATTCTATCATGGGGTTCGCCTCAGTTTGGTTGATCGACTAGGATTGTCAATCATTTAGAAGTAACCTCCGAAATGTCATTTTCCTCCGCGGAAAATCTTCTCCAACTTTTCACCCAATTTGGATAAAGGCCCCCTCTTGGGCTTTTGTTCATCAAGCAGTTGCGCGTACCGTATCAGACCAACGGGCGTCGCATACTGGGGGTTTTCAAAGAGTGCGGAAGGACCGGACATGGCGGCGGGACCGGATTTCTGCACCGGAATCCCGAAAACTTCTTCGGTCAAATCCGCGATTCCCCGCATCAGGCTGGAACCACCGGTGAGAAAAATCCCCTTCCCGAGTCGACTCAGGTATCCGGCCTTGGCGAGCGGTTCGTAGACCACCGCGAGCAACTCCGTCACTCTCGCGTTCATGATCTGGTTGAGCAGTTCCTGGCTCACCTTCTTTCCTGATTCCCCTTCCACGGGGATGTCCACGTCGATCAGCCCCCGAAGCGAGGCGCTTCCGTGATTGACCTTCAATTTCTCCGCCCGCGCCAGGGGAATCTTCAGAACGAGGGCGATGTCGTTGGTGATGTGATCCCCCCCGATGGGCACGCAGCCGGATGCGACCACGGCACCGTCGATGAAGCAGATGTAATCGGTCGTACCGCCGCCGATATCGATGAGCAGCGCGCCCTCGTTCTTGGCCTCGCGATTGAGCACCACCTGTGCGGCGGCGACCGGGGAAAAGACGATGTCCTCCACCTCCAGCGGCACCTCGCGGACACACTTGATCGCGTTCTGGATGCGGGTCTTCACACCGTGGATGATGTGATAATCGGCCTCGAGCTTGCGCCCCAGCATCCCCACCGGATTGGGGATCTTGTCCTGCCCGTCGATGTAGTAGTGTTGGATGATCGAATGAATGTAGCCGTTCTCCTTGGGAAGCGGCACGTCACGGGCGATCTTTTTCACCTCCTCCAGATCCTCGGGAGTGATCTCCATCTGCTCATCCGCCACCCGGATGGTGCCCCGGTTGTTCAAGCTCTGCACGTGCGATCCGGTGACGGCGAGGAACACGGTGTTGACCTCGACGTTGCTGCGCTCTTCGGCGCGCATGAGCGCGTCGTGGAGACAGGTCTGGACGGTCTCGGGATCGACGATCTCCCCCTTGCGGACCCCGGCGGACGGGTGTTGCCCCACCCCGAGGATCTTGATGGCCCCGTCACTCCGCACCTCCCCGACGACCATGCAGACCTTGGAGGTGCCGATTTCCAACCCGACGTAGATGTTCGATGCAGCCATGGATTTTGGGGACTCTCCGGAAGTTTAGAGATTCGAACGGGAGGCGGGTTTATCCGCCTCTCAAGATGGAGCGCAAATGTTTTTCCTGATCCGAGAGAGACGGTTCCACGGCGGGTGCGGCAGGCGCCGCGGGTGCGATCGTCCCGGCGCCATCGGCGGGTGCGGCGGGAGGGGGGCCGCCAGCCGGGGACGCGGCGGCTGCGGCGGCAAAGGTCACCGGAATGTTCCGCTCTGCGGCCACGTTCACCGATGCCAGTTCGCGCCCGGACTCCTCCATCCGGCTCAGAATGAGCGAAAGATCCTCAAGACCACGCTGGTAATCATAGACCCCGAAGGTGACGCGGAGGCCGCTGGTATAGGCGCACTCAACGGCCCATTCGTCTCGGACCCGGAGTTCACGGAGCGTAAGCCCCTGCTCGACGAACCGCTTCTCGCTCTCGATGATCAATTTCAGGCCAGCCTGAACCCCCTCGGATTGGACCCGGGTCCCTTCCGCAGGTTCGGCGAGTTGGAAGGTCTCCACCACCGGCAGCGATTTCATGCCGTCATTGAGATCAAGGCAGCGGAAGAGGTGACCGTCTTCGTCGAGAAGGAAGCCACGCTCCATGTCCCAAGGCCGGACACCCAGCGGCGGCACGGATAGCCAGGCGACCGGGATGCGCTCGCGCACCGCGAGATGGAGGCGGTCGGGCAGCTCGCGGGTCACCGTTACTTTCTCCACCTGCGGCAGGGTCTCGATCTGGCTCTGGATCCGACCCAAATCCAGGTCCATCAAATTCAGCCCCGGCGCCACGTTCGCGATCTCGGCGAGGCGGGTCACACTGAGCACTCCGTCGGTCTGGACCTGCAGCGTCTTGAGCAGGAACTCCTCGTTCTTGAAAAAGACCTCGCCATACCCCCACTTCATGGCGACCGGGATACTCACGGAAAGACACGCGATGGCCGCCAACTTCACGGCCAAAAGCCTGCGGCGGATCCTCCGGCGCGGACTCAGCTTGGCAGCCGCGGGCTCGTCATCAAACTTGAACCATTCCGTCTCGTCATCGGCACGACGACGAGCGAAAAGCTGTTTGAATCGAAACTTCCGGGCATTGCCTCGCTTTGATTTCTTTCGCATTAGTTAAACTCTAGCGAAAGTTCAATAATTTTCAAACAGAGATTGGCGTAATCGATCCCGACCGCGGCAGCCGCTTTGGGCAGCAGACTGCTCTGGGTCATGCCTGGGATCGTGTTCACTTCGAGCACAAAGGGTTTCGAATCCGACACGCGCAGCAGCACATCCACCCGCGAGTAGACCTCGATGCCGAGCGAGCGGTGCGCCTTGAGTGCCTCCGCCTGAACAACTTGCGTCACCGCATCGGGCAGATCCGCCGGGCAGAAATAGTCCGTGCCCCCCTGCCCGGTCATCCAGGGATACTTGTTCGAGATGTCGTAAAAGCCCGAACGCGGCTGGATGTGGATCACCGGCAGCACCTGGTCGCCGACGATGCCGACGGTCAGTTCTTTCCCGGAAATGAGCTCCTCGACGAGCAGATCGTCCGAGTATTTCGCGGCATCCGCAAAGGCTGCGGGCCATTGATCCGCCGAACGCACCAGATGCACCCCGACACTCGAGCCCTCGCGCGGAGGCTTGACGACGCAGGGAATGCCGATGGCTGCGGGCGGCTGGTCCGACTTCGAGGCGTAGATCACCTCCGATCCGGGCGTGATGACCCCGGCATCGAGGAAGCGCTGTTTGCTCAGCACCTTGTCGAAGGCAGTCTCCGAGCTGACCCGCCGCGCTCCGGTGTAGGGAATGCCGCGTCGCTCCATCTCCGCTTGAAGCTGGCCGTCTTCACCGAAGGTGCCGTGGATCACGTTGAACCCCAGATCGGTCCCGGCCGGCAGTTCGAAATCCGGTCCATGGACATCGATGAGAGTCACCTTGCCGACCCGGCCCTCCAGCGCACCGACGACCCCCTTCGCCGACGCGAGCGAGACTTCACGTTCCGATCCGGGGCCGCCCGCGAGGACGGCGATGTGCAGGGTGTTGATGGAAGGCATGGCAGTTGGGAAAATGATTCGGAGAGGAGGTTTAGAAACGGTTGAGCCCGAGGGAGGGATGGCGGCGATCGTGTCGCAAAACCAGCACCCGGATCCCACATGGCGTCTCGCGGAAGAGGAAGTGATAAGGAAAACCGGGAAGGTTCGCGCGTCGCAAGATCCCGGAGGCTGGATGGAAGAGACGCGGAGTCTCTCGCGCTTTTTCCGCGAAATGCAGAAATGTTTCAAAGAACCGGTCCGCCACCGAGGAAGTCGCCTCTTCGCGGTAATAACGCAGGATGGCGTCCATGTCGCGCTGTACCAGCCTGTGGGAAATGATCTCGCGCTCCATCAGCGGCCGAAGGCTGCTTTGAACGCTTCCAAGGTCATGGCCGAGGAGGGATCCGCCTCCAATTCGGCATCCCTCCGGAGCGCTTCCGCCACACCCGCGTCCTCGTCGTGCAAAACCGCAGGCAGCGAATCCAACAGGTGCGCCGCCAATCGGGCCCTCTGGTCTTCAGGGAGCAGCAGGGCTTGTTCTTCGACCTCGAGCAGAGTAGCCATGGGAAAATAGGTTAGGGTTTTTACCAAGTTTCGCAATGCGGGATTTGTCACCAGAGAGGGTCGGGTCCACCACCCGACAGGTTCACACCGGCTCGTCCTGGTCGATGATCTGGACTTCGGTTTCCAGTTCGATGCCACGCTCCTTCAGGGCGACGGCCTTGATCTCGGCGATCAGATCGAGCACTTCCCTCGCGGTCGCACCGCCCTCGTTGACGATGAAATTCCCGTGTACTTCGCTGACCTTGGCGCTGCCCTTGGCGGTGTTCTTCAGGCCCATCTCATCGACGAGCTGACCGGCCCCGATCGGCCCGGGGTTTTTGAAAACGCAGCCAGCGCTCGCGGCCACAGGTTGGGAGCTCTTGCGTTTGTCCTTCGACGCGTTCATCCGCGCCGCGATCTCGTCGTCGGACGCCGGCGTGCCTTTGAACACGGCGGAGACGGCGACGTTGTGGGCCAGTTCCGGGACGTGGCGGTAATAATGGCGGATGTCGGAAACGGGTTTTTCGAAAACGGCCCCCTGGGCATCGACCATCTTCACGCTGACGACCTGGTCGAAAGTCTCCCAGCCCATCGCGCCGGCATTCATCCGCAAGCTGCCGCCGACGTTGCCGGGGATGCCCTCCATCCACTCGAAATCACCGAGCCCGGCCGACTGGGCGGCGGCGGCGAGCGCTTTGAACTTCACCCCCGCACCGGCGCGGATCGTGTTGCCCTCGACGCTGATTTCGCCGAATTCCCCCTTCACGGGATTCATCACCACGCCGGGGATGCCTCCATCACGGACGAGCAAATTCGAGCCACGACCGACCACCCGCAGCGGCATACCGCCCTCGGCGCAGTGCTTCACGACACGGGCGAGGCCCTCAACCGTGGTCGGTTCGATCCAGAATTGGGCCGGACCTCCGACTTTCATGGTCGTGTGGCGGCGCATCGGCTCGTAAAGCTTCAAGGCTCCCTCCGACTCGCCGAGCACTTCGCGGAGCCGGTCGAGAGTGCCGAGATCCCTGGCCAGACGGGTTCCGATTTCGTGGACATTCCCGGCCCCGAGGGTGATCAGCCAGTCTCCTGGCTCCAGCTTTTGTCCTACGGCAAGGTGCAAGGTGGAGAGATCGGGATGAAAGGTCACCTTTTCGACTTCACCATTTTCGAGGACGGCATCGACGATGGTCTGCCCCGACACTCCCGGGATGGGCGGCTCGCTTGAGGCGTAGACGTCGGTGACCCAGAGTTCATCGACCCCTTCAAAACAGCGGCCGAACTCATCCCGCAGCAATTGTGTGCGGGTATAGCGGTGGGGTTGAAAAACGACAACAAGCCGACCGGCATGCTGGGATCGGGCCGTCTGGATGGTCGCGGCAATCTCGGAGGGGTGATGGCCGTAGTCGTCGACAATGGTCACCCGATCGCTGTGGCGCTTCAGCTCAAAGCGGCGCTTCGCCCCGCGGAAGGATCCGAGGGCTTCGTCGATGCGGTCGAATGCCACACCCGTCTCCAAGGCGAGGGCGATCACGGCCAGG
>JALRFZ010000553.1 GCA_023253615.1 Verrucomicrobiales bacterium
CTTTTCGGCGGCGGAGGTATAGAGCTCGTCCTGGTTGAACCACTGTTTCCAACACAGGTAAGACCGGGTCTTGGGTTCCCAGCGGATCTGCCAGCAGCAGGTGTTGCCGGAGAAAAAAGCGACGTTGCCACCCGCGGCGGCAAATCCCTCGACGGTGTCGCGCATCGGCGTCGACCAGTATTCATCATGGCCGAGGCTGAGGAGGAGTTTGTAAGGCTTCACGATCTCCGGCCGCAACTCGAGATCGAGATTCGTGGCGAAGTCGATCGCATAGCCGTTCTCCTCCGCCCAGACGACGAAGGGCAGCTCCCATTTTCCGTATTGCGAGGCGGGTGGCCGATTTTCGGAGACGCGGTGACCCTGCAATCCGGCACGGCCATGGTAGGCGTAGACGCTCGAACCGCCCCAGTTGTTGTAGGCATTGTAGGTGTGGGTCGCGAGTTGCAGGAGGATGCGGCTGTTTTTCCCCGGCTCGGCGGGGCGCAGCACGAAATAGCAGGTCGACTCCGCGGTGCGTCGGTTGCGCTGGGTGAAGGTGCCTCCGTTGTCGGCGACCTTCATCGCCACCTCGTAATAGCCGCTCTGCCAGTCGGCGGGAATCGGCAGGCGGAATCCGACCGGCCAGTTGCATCCGTGGGAGGAGGCGTTGACCGGCACGGGATGTTCCAGCAGCCCCTCGAGCTTGGGCACTTCATGGACGACCTTTCGTTCCTTCCCCACCCGGGTGATCGTCAGCGAGGCGACCGGTGAAGGGCTCGAGAGATGGAGCTGCAATTCATCGCCCGGCGCGTAGCTGACGTCTCCGGCATACCCCTCGATGTAGAGCGAACGGCCTTCGTCGATGGCGGGGAGGGTCGATGGGATCGCCAGGAGGGAAGCGAGGGTGAGCGTCAAGAGGGACTTCATGAAAGAGATCGTAGCAGTCAAGACGAAGATCCTGCAATGCGCGTGTGCGTGAGGCGTGCATCGACGGCGGGAGGATCAACGCCGATGTTTGTCTTGGACTTCGTTCCAGTGCGATAAGAGCGGGACATGGCGGTCGTTCCCATGGATTGCTCCCGGAGCTTGGGACGGACAAAAAGGGGGCGGGTTTTGATCAACACGGTGGATTTCGTCGTCTCATTTGGAGTAGGCCGTAATTGATTCCGCAGAAAAACGCCGAAATGTAATTGTTTCCGCATAAATCGAATCAATTTCGAAGGGAAATGCTGGATTTGTAACCACTTCTGAAGAAGATCCCTCAAAAGGGGGATCGGCTTGATACCGTCACTGCCTCACTCCTCCACCGGCACAAACCGCACCACCCGCAGATCGAGCAACGCCCCGCTCACCGCCCCCTTCGATCGCACGACGACGTGGTTGTCGGCGGCGGGGAGATCGACGGTGCCGAGCGTCTCGATCTTGAAGGTCTCCCAGCTCCCCGTGCTGGCGACGGTGCCGGAGAGGACCTCTTTGCCAGCGACCTCGATCATCCAGGCATTGCCGGCGGCTTCGGGTGAAACGGAGTATTCCCACTCGACCCGATACTTCCCGGGCCGGTCGAGGACGAGGGTCCACTGGGCACGGTCGCGCTCGGAGGTCCACCAGCCGATCGCGTCGTAGTCGGGCATGTATTCGATGCGTTCGCCATCGAGCCGGCAGCGCGAGGCCCGCAGCTCGACGACGCCTCCCTTGCCGGGGGAAATGCGGGCGGCCATGTCGATGTTGCCTTTCGGAGGAGCGGGCGTGGCGGAGCCGAGGCCGCCGAGGTAGGCGATGAGATCGGCGAGTTGTGGTTTGGTGAGGATTTTCTCAAAGCCTTCGGGCATCAGGGAAACGCCGGTGGAGGCCATCGCGGCGATCTCGTTCCGTGGGATCGCCCTGGCGCTGCCGTCGGCCTGGCGGATCGTGACGCTGTTGGCGCTCTCGTCGGAGACGAGCCCGAAAACGGTATCGCCCGAGGTGGTGGTGATCGTGTAATTCAGGTACTTGTCCTCGATGGCGCGGTTGGGATCGAGGATGGCGGTGAGCAGGGAATCGGGCGAGCGGTCGGTGAGGGCGGCGAGATCGGGTCCCACGGGATTGCCGGTGCCTTCGGCGAGGTGGCAGGCGACGCAGACGGCGGCGAAGAGGGTCTTTCCTGCCGCGGGATCGCCCTTCAGCGAGGCGACGTCGGCGTGGGCGGCGAGCATTTCCCCGCGGTCGGCGTCGCTGGCGGAGCTGAAAAGTTTGGCGGCGCGATCCTTCACGGCTGGATCTTTTGCGGTGAGGAGGCGGGCCCGGCTCGCGGCGTCGATCTGGTTGGCGGCGATGTCGCCGGATTCGATGGAGGCGAGGAGGGCGGAGGTCCAATCGTCGCGGCCGAGGAGGAGGGCGAGGGTCCTCGTCCGGTCCGCGGGCGGCAGCGCTCCCCAGCGTTTGGCGAGGGCGGCGGGAGTGCCCGGCGGGCGGGCGCGTTCGAGGGCGGCAAAGGCGGCCTCGCGCACGGCGGGCGGCGTGCGTGGCTCGATGAGGGCGACGAGGCGGGCGAGGTCGTCATCGCCGGAGAAGATCGCGGGATGGCCGAGGAAACGGATCGTCTCGGCGCGTTCGGCTTCCGGCAGGCTGGCATCGCCGGTCCGCTGCCGCACGTTCTCGATGCGGCGGTCGAGCTCCGCGCGGAGCGCGGTATCCCGCCCGAGCGAAGCGAGGGTGGCGCCACCTTCGAACAACCCTGACAAAAGCGCCAAACGCCAGCTTTCGCCCGGCTCCGCGGGATCCACGAGGAAGGCGGCGAGTTGGTTGACGGCCTCCGCGTTCTTCCATCGGGCGGCGAAGCGGCCGAGTTCGGGAAGGACCCCGTTCGCCCGCCAGCGGGTCTCGGTGCCGGTCATCTTGTCGACGAGGGGAGCGAGGTTCTCCCGCGTGACGGCGCTGAGGAGCAGGGGCAGGCCGTGGGGATCGTCGTGATGGCGGGCGAGGAGATCGGCGAGGATGAGGGCTTCGTTACCTGGTTCGCCCTCACCGAGCAAGCCTGCCAGTTCGATGGCGACAAAGGCGTCGTCGCGCATCGCGTCGGAGAGACCCGCGAGCTCGGAAACGGGCATGCGCCCGCGGGCGAGACGCACGGCGTGGCGCACGACTCCGGCGTGGTCGCTCCCGATGGCTTGCCGGAGCGTGCCGGGATCGAGTTCGCCCAGTCCGTCGAGCACGGCGAGGGCGTGGACGATGGCGAGGGGAGTTTTCCCGGCCCCGATCATTTCCTTCAGAGCCGGCACCGCTCCCTCGGCCTTCCGCCAGAGCAGCATCTGATGGGCGAGCTCGCGCACGGTTCCGTTGGGGCTCGCGAGAATTGCGACGAGTCCTTCATCGTCGAGGGAGGAGAGCTCCGGAATGGCGGGCGAGGGTGTTTTGTCAGG
>JALRFZ010000556.1 GCA_023253615.1 Verrucomicrobiales bacterium
ACCAGCTCCCTCCCCGGGCCGCGCGGTAAAACATGCCGCCAGAAAAGACGGTGCCGTCGGTGATCTCGAGGACATTCCCTCCCTGATCGTAGGTGCCGTAGTAGGTCGCGGCGAATCCATAGGCCCCGACATCGGAAAGCGCGTTGGATGTGGGATAGGAGTCGGTTCCCGTGATTGCATATCCCTCATTGTAGCCGTTCGCGATCGCATCGTTGCGGCGAAAATTGCCCGTGATGGTCTTGTTCGGCGCGCTGGTGCCGGGAGGCAAGGCGCTGAAGGGGACGTTGTCGAACTCGTTCTGAATCGGGTAGAGATGGTAGGCGCCACCGAAACCCCGCGAGGGATTGAAGTAGGCCGCCTTGTACCATTCGTCTTCCGAAGGAATCCACCAGAGCGGGGGACGCCCCGTGTGGGGATTGATCGCGTTTTTGAAGACGCTGACGCTGTCATACGGAGGCATCAGGGTGTAGGTGCCGTCCTCCGTCGTGGTCGCATCCTGGAAGCCGGAGGGTTGTCCGTTCGACATCCAGTTCGCGAACCGTGCCGCCTCGTACCAACTCACGAGGGTGATGGGACGGTTCGGACTGCCGGTCGTCGAGTAGGTGTGGCTGCCGGGGCTGCCGCTGCGGATGACGCCGGCGACTGCGGCCTGATGGGTCATGCCCGAGGCATACAAGCCGTGGGTGTCGGTCGCAGCCACGGCATTGAGGAAGGCCACATACTGGCCGATCGTCACCTCGAACCGGCCGATGCGGTATTCGTGATGCACCTGGCCGAAGCCGGTCGTGTCCCATGCGTTGCCCGTATCACGGATCGGCACGGTGTCGATGACGACGGGAGCGGCTTTCGCGAAAAGCGGCAGCCCCGCGAGGAGAAGGAGGAGGGGGAATGTTTTGATGTTCATGTCAGGATGTACGGTTGGCGATGTGCGGTGGGGATGTTCCTGGGTTTGTGGATCAGTGGTTCATCGGGCGGCACTCGTAGCCATCGGCATACCCTTCCTGGAAGTAGCTCTCCCAGCCCGAGCCCGAGACCTCGAAGGCGCGGCGGTAATCGCGGTGGTAGCCGCAGGCTCGGTCGTTGCGACCCGCGCAGTAGCCCATGCGGTAGGCGTGGGCCAGATGCGGCAGGTAGGCGCCCGGAGCCGAGGTCGTGACCGGCGCGGCCGGCGTCGGTGCGGGCTCGCAGACCGGAGCCGCCACCGGCACATAGACGACGGGACGGTAGCCCCAGAAGGCGGGATCGGCGTGGGAGACCATCGGCGAAGTTGCAGTGAAGATCGCGGAGAGGGTGGTGAGAAGGAGGGTGGAGCGGAATTTCGTTTTCATGTGTTTTCGGGATTGATGGGTTTCTGTCAGGGTTCGTCTTTGATGTTTGCTTGTTGTTTTCGGAAGCGCCGGACGGAGACGGATGTCTTGTGAGTTTGGGTTCGGTTTATCCCCGCATTGGCTCTTCATTCCGTTCACTGGCAAAGCGCGGAACGACGTGACGCGGAAAACGGAATTTTTTTCCGACGCCCCCAACGCCCTGCGAGAAGTCGCCCGCTCCGTTACAATTCTTGTCCCGGCCAGGACAAGAATTGTAACGCCCCGAAGCCGTCGGGAGAGGGACGTGCGCAGGCTTGGGTATGAGCGAGTGGCTCAGGAAAGCGCGGCGCGCAGAGCGATCAGCTCTTCATCGACCGACTCGGGCGTGGGCTGGACGAGGGTGTCGGCCACGGTCTCGCGCAGGATTTCGCGGTAGCGTTTGCGCAAGCGGTAGACCGCGGCCCGTGATGCTTCGACGGTGAGTCCGAGCGCTGCGGCGATCTCCTCGTGCGTGCCGCCTTCTTCGCCGTCGCCGGAGGGGCTGAGGAGCGGACGCAGCAAAGCGAAGGCACGGTCTTTGCCGATCGCAGCCTGTTCCGCGGCGAGACGCTTCATCGCCGCCTCGAGCAGGGCGAGGGCGCACTGCCGTTCGAAGATCCGCTCGGGCGATTCGGCGGAGGGATCCTCGGCCTGGAAGCTCTCCTCGGCATCGTCGGCGTCGAAAGAGAGGGGCGCGACACCACCGCCACGCTTCGCCGCCATGGTCTTGCGCCATTCCTCGCGCTGGAAACGCTGAAAGGCACCGAGGAGGAAGCTGCGGAGACGACCGGCCGATGCGTCGGCCTTGGCGAAGAGACCTTCCTCGAGGAGACGGATGAAAAATCCCTGCACGAGGTCTTCGGCATCGGCGGGCGAGGCACCACGACGACGGGCGAAGCCGTAGACCGGCTGCCAATAGATGCGGCAGAGTTCGCCGAGCGCTTGCTCTCCCGCGCGGGCATCGCCGCCCTCGCGCGTCGCCAGCACGATGCTCCAGCGGGTCGGCGGAAAGGCGGCGTGGGAGTCGGAATCCATCGGCGATAGATTCCCACCGGCAGCGGCTTTTGCAACCCGCGCGACACGCAATCCGCCCTTGCGGGAAAGGGCCGGGGCGGCGTTATTATCCGCGGCTTTCCGAGGGAGCGCCCGACCGCCCATGTCTCCACCGCCCGACCGCGTCACCGACAAGCCCGATTGGCTGGGAGGTCTGGACCTCGATGGCCTGATCGGGCTGAGTCTTTCCTCCGCCCCCGGAGAGGGTCCGGCCGCGTCGTGGCGTGCTCCCTCGCCCGAATCGCTCGCGCCGCTCTTTCCGCAATACGAGATCCTCGGCCTGCTCGGCCGCGGCGGGATGGGAGCCGTCTATCTCGCCCGGCATCGTTCCCTCGATCGCCAGGTCGCCCTGAAGTTGCTGCCCGGCGAATACGGGGCCGATGAAGCGTTCGTGCAGCGTTTCCATCGCGAGGCCCGCGCCCTCGCCCGTCTCCAGCATCCGAGGATCGTCGCGGTGCATGACTTCGGATCGACCGCCGATGGTTCGCTCTATTTCGCGATGGAGCACGTCGCCGGCACCACCCTCGCCGACCGACTGCGCGAGGGCCGTCCCGCCGCCGCCGAGATCCTCGACCTCGCGGGACAGATCTGCGACGCCCTCGCCTATGCGCACGAGGAAGGCATCGTCCATCGCGACATCAAACCCTCGAACATTCTCCTCGACGCGAAAGGCCGGGTGAAAGTCGCCGACTTTGGTCTCGCCAAGGTCGCGATGGAGGCGCATCCCTCGATCGTCGACGGGGCCATGTACACCCGCACGGGAGCGGCGATGGGCACTCCCGAATACGCCGCCCCGGAGCAGATGAGCGGCCACGGCGCCATCGATCATCGCGCCGATCTCTACAGTTTCGGCGTGCTCCTTTATGAAATGCTCACCGGCTCGGTGCCGCGCGGCGTCTTCGATCCTCCCTCGCGGAAGGCGGGCGCCGATCCGCGTTTCGATGCGATCGTTTTAAAGGCGATGCAGGAGTCTCCCGAGCGTCGTTACCCCGATGCCGCCTCGCTGAAAGCCGACCTCCTCTCACTCGCGCAGCCCGCGGCGTCCATCGCGCCGCCTCGTCGCAGGGGCAAGGCGCCGGCGATCGCGGCGCTCGTGGTGCTTTTGTCAGGAAGTCTCGGCGCGGGGTATTGGTTCCAGCGCGGGAAGCCGGCGGCGGATTCCGCGGGTTCTGTGACGGTCGCACCGGCACCGCCCGTGGCCAAACCTCTCACCGCGACCTTCCGCGGACGTCAATACACCTTCGTCGCCGAACCCTTGCCATGGGCGAAGGCGAACGATCGCGCCCGTGCCGCCGGTGGTCGTCTTGCCGTCGTCACGGATGCGGAGATGAACGGCTTTCTCACCGAGACCTTTGCGCGCGAATCGACCCGGGGCATCCATCTCGGAGGTCATTGCTGGCGGCCCGGCGGGGCCTGGGAATGGAGCACGGGCCAAGCCTGGCAGTGGTCGGGATGGGAGGGCGCGCCGCCGCTTTTCGGAGCCCTCGTTCTCGCCGCCGATGGTCGCTGGGAAGCGATCGCCTTCGATGAGACCCGCCCCTTTGTGATCGAGTCGGGGAGCGGCTCCTGAGATTTTTTTCGAAAGTTCGTCACGTCCCGAATCCGTTCGCCAGTGAAGGGGATGAAGGGACGGCCCGCGAAGGCCGCCTTTCCCCAAACCAAACTCAAACCCACACTCACCCATTCGTCATGAAAGCATCCCTCGTCATCCTCGCCGCTCTCGGCACCCTTGCGTTCGCTTCCTCGATCCCGGCCCGGAGCCAGGATAAAGCAGGCGCCAAGGATCATCCCCTCCTCAAGCGCTATCAGGACAGCGTCCTCTTCGAGCACAGCGAGCAGGCCTACACCGAATACAAGCTCGCCCTCGGCAAAGCCCTCAATCCCAGCGTGCCCGAAAACGAAGGCCGCACGATCGAGAAGGAAGAGACGATCGAAGGCCGTCTCACGCGCCTTTCCTATCTCGCTCCCGCCGGTCGCTCCGCCCTCGAGGTCTTCCGCAATTACGAAGCGGAACTGGCCGGGAAGGGATTTGAAACCCTCTTCAAAGGCGAGAAAGAGGAGCTCGGGTTCCGTTTCGGAGCCCGCTACACCGGGCTCTACTCGCAGATCTTCGAATACAACGACAGCGACAACCGCTACCTCGCCGCCCGCCTTTCACGTCCCGAGGGCAACGTCACCGTGGCGATCTACGTCTCGGCCTACGAGATGGGCTTGAGCGGTGGCTTGAAGCCGGAGAAAGGACAAGCCGTCATCCAGGTCGATATCATCGAAGACGGGGCGATGGATCAGCGCATGGTCGTCGTCAGCGCGGAAAAGATGGCGAGCAGCATCGAGACGACCGGCAGCATCGCCCTCTACGGGATCTTTTTCGACTTCGACAAGGCCGAGGTGAAACCCGAGTCGCTGCCCACCCTTGAGCAGATGGCCAAACTCCTCCGCGACTTCCCCGCCCTGAAGCTGCACATCGTCGGCCACACCGACAATGTCGGCGACCTCGAATACAATCAGAAGCTCTCCCTCACCCGCGCCGAGTCGGTGACGAAGGAACTGATCGTCCGCTACGCCATCGCTCCCGATCGTCTCCGTGCTGCCGGAGTCGGACCGCTCGCCCCCGTCGCGAGCAACCGCACCGAAGAAGGTCG
>JALRFZ010000564.1 GCA_023253615.1 Verrucomicrobiales bacterium
CGGAGCCCGTCCTCGCCGGTGCCGATCCCGCGCTTGTCGCGAAGGCCCGCGCCCGCGTCGCCGCCGTCTACGAAGCCGTCGGCCGCGCCCGCAACCTCAAGGCCGAATATGGTCTCGGCGCGACGAAGGGCGTGAAGTTCATCATCGACACCGGAGAGGGTTCATTCCCCGAGTCGACCGTCTTTGCCCGCCTCGCCGGAGCCGGTGAGATCGTCGTCGCGCCCGGCTACGAAGCCGCCAAAGGCGTGCCCGCCGCCCTTACCGCGATCGGCAAGATCTACCTGCCTCTCGAAGGTCTCATCGACGTCGCCGCCGAACGCGAACGCCTCGGCAAGGAGCGCGACAAGGCCCTTGACGAGCTGAAAAAGGTGAACGCCAAGCTCTCCAACGAGAACTTCGTCACCCGCGCCCCCGAGGAAGTCATCGGCGAAATGAAAGACCGCCAGAAACACTGGCAGGCCCGCGTCGAGGAGCTCGAGAAGATGATGGGGAATCTGGGAGGGTGATGAACGAGAGCGGGAAGAAGGTTCAGGAACTAAAGTTGTCTCTTTAAAAAAGACAAATTCGTGCAAATTTGTCTCTCCCAAAGAGACAAATGTCCCCTTCTCAAGCCGCCGTCATCCAGGAAAAGCTCGCTCTCGGCACAAGCAGGGAATTGCCGGCGCTGACGCGGCGGCAGGTCTCGATGACCTTGCTTGCTGGAAAAGCCCAGGCGGTGATCGGGATGCGCCGGGCAGGGAAAACGTGCTTTCTCTTCCAACAGATGCAGGAGCGCCTGGATCAAGGCGTGCCGAGGGAGCGGCTGGTCTACCTGAACTTCGAGGACGAGCGTCTGCCCGGTCTTCAGGCCGAAGGTCTGACCTTTGTGCTGGAGGAGTATTACCGGATGCACCCGGGGGTCCGGGGGAAGGAGTCCATCACCCTATGCCTCGACGAGGTGCAACTCGTGGCCGGATGGGAGTCCTTCGTGCGGCGCATTCTTGATTCGGAGAAGGTCGAGGTTTTTTTGAGCGGCTCTTCGGCCAAGATGCTCAGCCAGGAGGTCGCCACCGCCATGCGCGGCAGGGCTCTCGAGGTGATCATCCATCCCTTCAGCTTTCGCGAGTACCTGAACCATGAAGCGATTCCCGTGCCACGGGACCTCGCGGTGGTGACGCCCGCGAAACGCTCGCGCTTCGAAAAGGCCTTCGCCGACTACCTCTCGGGCGGCGGCTTTCCGGAGACGCTGGGCCTGCCTGCGCCTGAGCGCTCCCAACTGCTGCAAAGCTATGTCGATGTCGCGATGTTGCGCGATGTCGTGGAACGCCACGGGGTCGCCAACGTCGCCGCCCTGCGGTTCTTGGTTCGTCACCTCCTCGCGAACGCCGGTGGCCCCTTCAGTGTGCAGAAGATTCATCACTTTCTCAGTTCACAAGGCATGCCAGTGGCCAAGAACACGCTTCACGAGTATCTCGCCCACCTGGAGGATGCCTTCCTCGTGCGCACCGTGTGGATGGAAGCGTCGTCGGAGCGGCAGCGCATGGTGAACCCTCGCAAAGCCTATCCGATCGACACCGCCCTGATCCCGCTCTACGACCGAAGCGGCAGGATGAACCTCGGTCATGCCCTGGGGACCGTCGTCTTGCTTGAGTTGGAGCGACGTCGCTCCGCGGCCACCTGGGTCCGCACCACGTCCGGCTTCGAAATCGACTTCCTCGCCCGTCATGCCGATGGAAGCCGGGAGGTGATCCAGGTCTGCGCGGACGCGAGTGATCCAGACACGGCCGGACGCGAACTCCGATCCCTCGGGGAGGCGGCCCTTGCATTTCCCGACGCCACCGGCACCCTCATCGTTTTGAATCAATCGGGATTCCCGACGCTTCCAGCCCCGGCAAACACGCGCGTCGTGACCGCCTGGCAATGGTTGTTGGAGTGTTGGGATTGAATGAGCCGCCACCAGGGAGGTCGAAACAGCTCACTCGAACAAACTCATCAATTCCCCCTCGGACAGATGCGCGTCGCCCGCCTCGGCGAGGAGCGATTCGGTCAGGTGGCGCTTGCGTTGTTGCAATGACAGGATTTTCTCTTCGACGGTGTCGCGCGTGATGAGCTTGTAGCTCGTCACGACCCGCTCCTGCCCGATCCGGTGGGCGCGGTCGGTCGCCTGCGCTTCGACGGCGGGGTTCCACCAGGGAGCGACGTGGATGACGGTGTCCGTCTTGGCGGTCAGCATGACGATCGGCACACCGGAGTCCGCGCGCAGCACGCGGCAGACGTCGATGCCGTTCATGCCGGGCAGCATGAGATCCAGCAGCTTGCGGAACATCTCCACGCCCGTGCAGGTCGTCTTCAGCGTATCGCGGATACCCACGATCTCGATTTCCTCGCCAACCTTCACGATGCCGCGCTCGATACGGCCCGTCACCACCGTGCCACGACCAGAGATCGAGAACACATCTTCCACAGGCATCAGGAACGCACCATCAATCGCGCGCTCAGGCGTCGGGATGTAGGAGTCCAGCGCCTCGGCCAGCTTCATGATCGCGCCTTCGCCCAGCTCGCCCTTGTCGCCTTCCAAGGCCAGCTTGGCCGAACCCTTGATGATCGGCGTGTCGTCACCGGGGAAGTCGTACTTCGAGAGCAGCTCACGCACTTCC
>JALRFZ010000579.1 GCA_023253615.1 Verrucomicrobiales bacterium
TCGCCATCGGTCGCGGGGGTGCTGCTGGCGTATCCGTGCTCGGGGAGGTACTCCTTGTATTCGTTCTCGGCGATGGTGGCCGGCTCGCTGGCGGTCCAGAGGAGTTTTCCGCTCGCGAGATCGACGCAATGCAGATGGCGCACGAGGTCGAGCGGCGTGGCCTCCGCGTTCTTCCCGTCTCCGTAGCCGGTGTAGCTGGTGAGAAAGACTCGATCGCCCCAGACGATGGGCGAGGAAGATCCGGGCCCGGGGAGATCGAGGCGCCACTTCACATTCTCCGTGGCGCTCCAGTGCAAGGGCACCGGATCGGTCGACACTCCGGTGCCGTCGGGACCACGGAAGCGGGGCCACGCCACCGCGGCCTTTTGCGCCTCCACCTTCGCCTCGCGGTCCGACTGCGCGGCGAGAGTCTCGAGGGAAACGTCGGCCAGGGGGAACTGCGACCAATCGCGGTGATCGAAATGCCACCACTCGCTCTCGATCGTCATGAAGCCGTTCGCGCGCATCGCCGCCTGGAGGATGCGACGGTTCTCCGCCACCTCGGGAGTGACTTTGAAATAATCGCGATGCGCCCGCGGCGAGAATTCATCGTAGGGCGTCGGCATGGGCAGCTCTTCGCCCGTCGCGAGATCGACGAGGGTCACATCGACGGCGGCCCCGCGGTTGTGTTTCGAACCCTGCTTGGGATGACCGACGAAGCCGGGCAAGGGCGATTTTTCCCACATCAGGTATTGCACGGAATGCGGCCGGTATCCGTCCCAGATCTTCAACCCGATCCCGCGGTCGGCGAGGCTGCGATGCGCGGCGATGAGCGATTCCGCGACCTCGCGCCGCAGGAAGCAGCGCTCCACCGGATAGAGCACGGTCTTGCAGAAATTGTTCTCCGTGGCGTAGGGCAGCTCGATGACGAGGCCGGGCTCGAGCCGTTTCAATTCGACGAAATCATCCCCGCGCTCCGCCCTGACAGGAGCACCAAAAAGCAGAACCGGAAGGAGCGGGAAGAGCGGGAGGGACGTGCGTCGGATCATCGGTGAAAACGACGCCACGATACGATCTCCGGGGCGGGATCGGCAAGCGATTCACGCCGTTCTCACGGGATCGCGGCGGCGACCCGGTGGCACCAGCTCGCAAAGACCTCATGGACCCAGTCGTGGGCCTCGCCGGGACCGGGATGCTCGTTTACGATCTGGGCGGGCGGCAGCCAGGCGGGCTCGACCGTCTCGCCGAGATGATCCTGCGCGGTGGCGCGGAGGAAGGCCCGCAGCTTCACCGTGACGAGAGTCGTCCCCGGCTCCTGCGTCGCGGTGGCCTCGGCACAGACTTCGTGATTCGCGCCGTCGAGCTCGACGTGGCCGACGACGCGCGTGGTATCGATGAGGGCGTGGAGCATGTCCTGGAAGGGGCAAAGCCGGTGATCAGATCGTGATCGTCGTGCCGTCGAATTTCGTCAACGAGAATCCCGCGAACGATTCATGTGTGAGCGTCTTGTGATCGCGGAGGAGGCGGATCGCCACCTCTTCCCCCAGAGCGAGCGCGGTAGACTCGTCCGAGCGCCAGTGGACGCCGGCCGTGTCGCGCCCGTAACCGACATTCGAGGCCAGTTTGTTGAGCTCCCCGCCCACCGTCAGTGCGCCGGGATAGGCCAACAATTGATCTCCGAGCGCATCCGCCTGCACCGGTGCCGGGATCTCGAAGCTCTCCTTGAAAAAGGCCTTCAGCACCGTCACGCAGGCTCCGGAAATCGTGGCGTGCCCGCCGGGGTAGGCGGGGTGGGTCGGACATCCCTCGGGATAGGCCAACGGCAGCAGGCTCGTCCCGTAGGCACCCTGGATGAGCGGGAGCACCGCGGAATCCAACACGCTCTCATGCACGGGATAGGCGGCATTGTCCTCGATCACCCGGTGGACGAGACCCGCATAGGCTTCGGGACGGAGCCGGCGATGGACGAGCCATTTCTGATACCACGCCGCCTTGAGCGCCTCGTTCGCGACCCGCGCGACGAGGTCGAGGAGATGAGCCGCACCAAACGTGACAAACCCTCCCTGATTGGAAATGGACCGATAGGGATGATTTTCATCCAGCGCCGCACCTCCGTAGGAAAGCAGGATCAACGCGGCATTGAGAAAGGCCTGATATGAAAAGTCGTAGTGAACGTATTCCGCGAGGTCGCGGCCGCTCGCGATGTAGAAAGGGCCATCCGGCGTCGCACTGGTGAGGGGGGCACCGCCGTTCTGGAGATGCAGCCAATGCGCGAAGGTGGTCGCGTGGTTGTCGTTCTCCGCCGTCGTGCGGTAGCGCTGCGTGATGGTCATGGCACCAAAGGGGATGTCTTTCCAAAGGAATTGGGAGACAAAAGGTCCCGTCTCCTCGCCAGGCAATCCGCCCCGGAAGATCGTGCCGGGCGTGACGGCGCCTCCGTCCTTCGGTCCGCGGAAATCGGGCAGGCCCGAGAGGTCGGCCGCGGCCGCGGCGATCGCGGGACTGGTCCCGTAGTCCGTGAAGGGCACGTCGCGCGTCCAGGCGCGCCAGTAGACCTCCACCATCTCGCCGGCCGTCCAGGCACTGGCGAGGGCGGGGGCGGCGGGCATTGTGAAATGATGCGAGTCGCCCCCTTCGATCGAAAAGGCGAGCGAAGCCTGCGGATTCGCGAGGCGCGCGACTCCGCCGATCGGGATGGCATTGAAAGCCGCCTGGGTCTTCGCGACAAAGGCCTGCTGATAGAGCCGATAAGCGTTGCCATCGACTTCCCCCACGCTGTTGTGCGGGAGGGCCTTGGAAAAGCTGCCGATGAAATTCGGATAGAGTGTCTCGTCCGGGTTCACCGGATGGGCCGGCAGAGGCACGTTGCGCTGCTGGATCGCCGCGGCGAGACGCTTGTTGTAGGCGTGCGTGCGACGAACCTCGGCCGCGCTCGGTGGAGCCGGGCGCCGCCGCCTCACTCCCTTGCCCCCGGCCGCACCTCCCGCCTCGGCGACCGTCACGCCGCCGGCGAGGATCGCACCCAAGGCGGGCATGGTGGAAAGAAAGGAACGGCGCTGGAGCGGAGTGGCGGGGGAATCAGGATTCATCGGGGAGGAAGGGTTTGAACGCTCCCGGAAGACGATCGAAGTGATCCCTCCATGCACTCCCAATCGAGCCGTTCAACAGAGGATTCATTATAACAGAATTTGTAATTACGGTAAATTAAATTTCTGGAATCGATGAATGTGTGAAGAAACTGTCGCCCAACCGTCGTTGTGCGTTTTCCGGGGGAAGCCTAACGGATGTCTTCTTTATGAAGCGAACCATCCTATCCTCTCTCGGCGCCGCCTTCCTTGCGGCATTTCCCCCCGCCCATCTCAGTGCCCAGAGCATCACGCTGGTCGACCAGATCGATGTCGCGAACGGTGCCGAGATCCTGTCCTTCTCCACCGATGGCTCGACCGTCGCCACGAACGTGACCGGCGCGGCCCCGACCATCGGCGTGCAGCTCTTCACTCTCGCCGCCGACGGCTCGCTGACCGCCCGTGAGTTCGTCTCCGTGGCCACCGAGTTCGGCGGGGCGATCGCCTCGGTCAGTTCCGTGGCCCTCGATCCCCTTCGGCGCGGTTTCGGAGTCGCCTCTGTCATTCCCACCGCCAACGGCACCGCCGAGGGAGTCGTCGTGTTTTTCGATTACCGCACCGGCACCGCGGCTCCGCTGAAGACCCTCACGGTCGGCTTCCACCCGGACAGCGTGCTCTTTTCGCGCGACGGCTCCAAGGTCTTCGTGGCCAATGAGGGCGAGTTCACCACCGGCGGCAACACCGACGCCCCCGGCTCGGTCAGCGTGATCGACCTTTCCACCGTGACCGTCATCGGCGATCTCGCCGCCCTCGACAACGCGGACGTCGCCACCTCCGACTTCACCGCCCCGAATCTGGCCGCGGGAGTGACGCTCGACGACCTCCGTTTCAACGACATCACCTTCACCGCCGGCAACGCCCACCGCCACGTCGAGCCCGAATACATCACCGAAGGTGACGGTAAGATCTACGTCACCCTCCAGGAAAACAACGCCATCGCCGAGCTCGCCCTCAGTGGTGCCGACGAGGGGAAATTCACCGCCATTTACCCCCTCGGCACGATCGAGCAGACCATCGACGCCTCCGATCGCGATGGCGCCGGCGGCTCGACCGCGGCCCTTGTCGACGACCTCGTCAAAGGCATCCCCATGCCCGACACCATGACCACCTACTCCATCGGTGGCCAGCGTTACCTCATCACCGCGAACGAGGGCGATTTCCGTCCCGACGATGCCGACCGCATCCGCGTGAAGGAGTTCGCCGGCGTCGAGCCCGCGGCCACGATCAACCGCGCCGATGCCGCCCTCGGCCGGCTTCGTGTGGTGCGCGATCTCTCCGACCCCGACAACAACAACCTCATCGACGAGGTCATCATGCCCGGCACCCGTTCCTTCTCGATCTGGAATGCCGATACCGGCGCCCTCGTCGGCGACACGGGCAGCTTCGAGCAACTCCTCCTCGACCTCTATCCGACGATCCACAACATCAATGGCGAAGACGGCACCGGCACCTTCGACGACCGCTCCGATGACAAGGGTCCCGAGCCCGAGGCGCTCGCCTACGGCAGGATCGGCCCCGACCATTTCATCTTCGTCGGCATGGAGCGCCAGGGCGCGATCCTGATCTACAACGTCAACGACCCGGCCGCCCCCGTCTTCGTGACCTCGATCAACAACGTCACCGACGGTCTCGTCGCCCCCGAGAGCATCACCTTCATCCCCACCGCCGACAGCCCCACGGGCAATCCCCTGCTCCTCATCGGCTACGAAATCGGTGGCAAGATCGGCGTCTACAGCCTCACCGACTCCGCTCCGTCCATCAGCACGTCGAAGAAGGTCACGGTCAACGGCAAATCGCGCAAAGCGATCTTGAAAGGAAGAGCGTCGGCCAACACTGCCCGGGTCACCATCGACGGCAAGGCCGCCAAAGGCACGACCAAGTGGAGCGGGAAGGTCCCCTTCCCCTCCTCCAAGAGCCGTCTCAAGGTCGACGTCGAGGCGACCTCGGCCTTCGGTGTCTC
>JALRFZ010000589.1 GCA_023253615.1 Verrucomicrobiales bacterium
TCTCGAGACCGGCAAGAAGGTCGGCTCTTTCGCGAGCAACCGATCGGGGCCGCTCTACGGACTGACGTGGCTGGTCGATCCGGCCAACCAGAAGCGCAAGAGCGAGGAGAAGGACAAGGAGAAGGCGGCCGCGATCAACACCGACCTGATTGTCGCCGTTCCGGAATCGGGCAAACCCTCGGCCTTCACGGAATTGAAGGAACACGAGGGCGAGCAGCGCTCGACCGGGGCGAAGGAGCGTGCCTTCGAGACGGCGGGGACGCCGCTCTTCGCGCTGGCCTTCGACCGCGAGACCCACTGGACCTACGCCGGCGGCGAGGATGGCAAACTGCGCGTCTGGGATGACAAGGGCAAGATCGTGCAGACGCTCGAGGCGCCCGCCGCGAAACCCAACCCTGTCGCATCGCTCAATGAATAGGGTCTTGTCCATTTTGGTTGTCTTGTCAGGTGCCGCCGGTCTCCGGGCCGCGGGTCCGGCGACGGTTTCGTTCGAGAACGACGTGCTCCCCGTCCTGACTCGGGCCGGATGCATGGCGGGGAGCTGCCATGCCAAATCCGACGGGCAGAACGGCTTCCAGCTTTCGATCTTCTCCTTTGATCCCGACGCGGATTACCGCGAGATCGTCCATGATGCGAAGGGTCGGCGCATTTTCCCGGCTTCGCCGGATCATTCCCTCCTCCTGCTGAAAGCGACGAACACCGTTCCCCACGAGGGCGACAAGCGTTTCGAAAAAGACACGGAGTTCTACCGGGTGCTCCGCCAGTGGATCGCCGAGGGGGCGCCGCGACGCCTCGAGAATGAATCCGACCCCACCGGCATCGCGATCGAGCCGGCCACGGCGACGTTCCGGAAGGGGGAAACGAAGCAATTGAAAGTCACGGTCTCGTACTCGGACGGAACGAAACGCGACGTGACCCATCTCTGCGAGTTCACCTCGAATGACAAGGCCTTCGCCTCGGTCGATCACGATGGCAAGGTGACGGCGGGCAAGGTGCCCGGCGAGAACAGCGTCATCGTCCGCTACGTCGACCAGGTCGCGGCGATGCGGCTGATCATCCCGCCGGATGCGCTCCTGCCGGCCGATCGCTACACTTCGCTGCCGCGCGTCAATCCGATCGATGATCTCGCCTACGCCCGCTTCCAGGAGCTGGGGCTTTTCCCATCGGAGCCGTGCCGCGATGATGAATTCCTCCGCCGCGCCACGCTCGACGTGCTGGGGCGTCTCCCGACGCTGGAGGAGACGAGGTCCTTCCTCGCCGACGGATCCCCTGACAAACGCGCCAAACTCGTGGAGCGTCTGCTCGGTCCGGAGAACCGCTTCGACTACGCGGATTTCTGGGCGGTGAAGTGGGGGGATCTGCTCCGTCCCAACACCCAGCGGGTCGGGGTGAAGCCGGTCTATCTCTTCGATCAGTGGATCCGGGAGAAATTCCGCGAGAACACGACGTGGGATGCCTTCGTCACGGAATTGCTCACCGCTTCGGGCAGCTCGCATGAATACGGGCCGGTGGCGGTGATCCGCGACAAGCGCGAACCCGCGGACATGGCGGAATTCATCTCGCAACTCTTCCTCGGCGTGCGCCTGAACTGCGCGAAGTGCCACCACCATCCCTCGGAGCGGTGGAGCCAGGACGACTACTATTCGATGGCCGCCTTCTTCGGGTCGATGAAACAGAAGGGGCAGGGGATCTCGGCCCCGATCTCGGGCGAGCCGGAGTACTGGTGGTTCGAGCCCGGCGGCAAGGTGACGCACCCGGTGAGCGAGGCGGTGATGGTGCCGCGTCCTCCGGGGGGCGAGGCCTTCGCTTCGATCGATCCCAAGGCCGATCCGCGGGGGATCTTCGCGGAGTGGCTCACGCGCCAGGACAACCCGCACTTCTCCAAGGCGATGGTGAACCGCATCTGGGCGGAGATGTTCGGGAGGGGGCTGGTCGATCCGATCGATGACTTCCGCGATTCGAACCCGCCGGTGAACGCGCCCCTCCTCGATTGGCTGGCGAAGGATTTCGCGGAGCACGGCTTCGACCAGAAACACACCCTGCGGGTCATCCTCAACAGCCGCCTCTACCAGCAGAGCTCGGTGCCCAACGAGCACAATGTGGCGGACCAGCGCAATTTCTCGCGCAGCTACCGCCGCCGTCTTTCCGGGGAGGTCCTCCTCGACGCGATCTCGGAGATCACGGGCCAGCCGGAGAAGCTGACCGGCCTGCCGGCCGATGCGCGCGCGATGCAGCAGTGGAACCATCTTTTGCCGAGTGATTTCCTCGACGCCTTCGGGCGGCCCGACTCGAGCGCGGCGCCTCCGTGCGAGCGCGAGACGGGCGGCAGCGTGGTGCAGGCGCTGCACCTGATGAACTCGGACGGCCTGCAAAGGAAACTCGCGGCGAAAAGTCCGTGGCTCGAGGGGCTCGTGGCGAAACCGGCGGCGGAGGTGGTGGACGAGGTCTACCTGCGGCTGTTTTCGCGGACTCCGGCGGAAAATGAACGCCGGATCGCGCTCGGTCATCTCGGCGAAAAGCCGGATCGGACGAAGATCGAGGATCTCGTCTGGTCGCTGCTGAACTCGGCGGAGTTCGTGCTGAACCATTGAAGTGGACGCGGTGATTTTCCATGGCTCCCGGGAGTGGCGGCGGTTTTTCCGGTCACGCCGCGGAAGGGTTGGACAAAGTACCGGGGCGGGGGTGATGTCTCCCGTGATGTCGATGATCCGGATTTGGAAGCCTGTTCTTTGTTGTCTGTCGATCCTCCTCCTTCCGGCGGTGGCGGGTGCGATCGTGGATGGAACGGATGCGGCTCCGGGCGAGTTCCCCTGGATCGCGGGGATCGTGCGCCGGGACGTGCCGGCACCGGGACTGGTCGGGGGTGGTTCGCTCGTGGGCGACCAGTGGGTGTTGACGGCGGCGCACAGTGTCGATGGTCTGCCGGCGGCGGCGCTCGAGGTCTGGCTCGGCGTCACGGATCTCGACGACACGGTCTCGCGTCAGGTCCGCGGCGTCCTCGCGGTCTACCTGCATCCCGATTTCGAGACGGAGAACGGCACGAGCGTGAACGATCTCGCCATGCTGCTGCTGGATCGTCCGGTGACGACGATCGCTCCGCTGGGGCTGGTGGAGAATCCCGCCGACCTCGCCGAAGGGGATGCGGTGCGGGTCGCGGGCTGGGGCATTTCGGAGGTGGGGGTGGTGATGCCGGCGAACTCGCTGCAGCGGGCCGATGCGGAGATTCTCTCCAACACCACTGCCGCGATGGCCTTCGGGCCGGTGATCGAGCCGGTGCACCTCGCGGCGAAAGATCCGGCGGAGATCGCCACGCCCTGTGTCGGCGACAGCGGCGGACCTCTGGTGAAAACGATCTCGGGGATCGACCGTCTCGCCGGCTTGGTGAGCTTCGGCAGTCTCGACTGTGATCCGGCGTGGCCGACGATCTACACGCGGATCCCGATGTTCGTGCCGTGGATCACGGCTTCGCTCGATCTCACGGCCGTGCCTTCGAATCTCCGCATCAGCGGGAAAAACCGGGTTATCGCGAGCGGGGCGAAAGCGAAGGAAGCGAGCGGCACCGATTATGGCGAGCTGCGCCGCCCCGGGGCCCGGCGGACGCGGGTGTTCGCGGTCGCCAATGGCGGCGAAGGGCTTCTCACGGTGCGGGCGGTGACGGTCGCGGGACGCGCCTTCACCCTGCGGCGGACTCCTCCGCAGATCACCGCCGCGGGAGACGGCGGGTTGCTGAGGGTGGGCTTCGAGGCGCCGCGCCGCGGAAAGCGGCACCGGGGGCAGGTGCGGCTCTTCACGAACGATCCGGCGGCACCGGTCTTCCTTCTCCGATTGGAGGCGAGGGTGCGGTGATTGACGAAGGGATCGGCGCGAACGATCCTTCCCGGCGAATCCGAGTTCGATCCCTTCCGTTGCATGAGCCCCCGCCCACTTTCCCATCCGGTTCCGCCGACGAGACGTGACTTTGTCAGGATGCTCGCGGCGGGTGCGTTGCCGTTTTCCCCGGCGGTGCCGGGACTGCGGGCGGCCGCCCCGGGCACGCGCGTCGCGGTGGTGGGGGCTGGCATGGCCGGACTCGCCGCGGTCGACCGGCTCTCGCGGGCCGGGGTCGAGACGGTGCTGGTGGAAGCGCGCGACCGCATCGGCGGACGTGTCTGGACGGCGGCGCCGGGAGTCGAGCTGGGGGCGAGCTGGATCCATGGACCGGTCGGCAATCCTCTCGTCGGGCTCGCCGGGGCGGTGGGGGCGAGGCGGGTGCCGTTCCAATGGGATCGATACGAGTTCCACGAAGACGGGGAACGCCTGCCTCCCGCCGAAGCGAGGGAAATCGACCGGCTCTACGCGCGGCTCTACCGCCACGCCCTCCGCGAAGGACGCCGCGCGGGGAACGGGGCGAAGCTCTCGCAAGCCGTGGCTTCTTTCCGCCGCGAATTGCCTGCTTCGCAGCGCGATCTCCTCGACCATGTCGTGAACAGTTATTGGACGTACGAATACGGGGCCGATCCGGAGCGGCTTTCCCTCGGTTGGTTCGACGAAGGGGCGAATCTCCGGGGTGGCGACCAGCTCCTCCCCTCGGGCTATGCGGAGCTTTTCAATGCCTTCGAGGAAGCCGACGAGATCCATCTGGGCCGGCCCGTCCGCACGATCCGGCATGGATCGGGCGGGGTCGTGCTGGAGACGGATTCGGGAGATCTTCCCGCAGATGCCGCCATCGTCACCGTGCCGCTCGGGGTGTTGAAGCGGGGCACGCCCGCCTTTGATCCTCCTTTGGGCGGAGGCCATGCCCTGGCCATCCGGCGGCTCGGCATGGGTACGCTGAACAAGATCATTCTCCGTTTCCCCCGGGTCGCCTGGCCCCGGAAGATCCATGCGTTCGGCAGGATCGATCCCTCGGGTCTGTGGGCGGAATGGGTCAATCTGCTGCCCATCACGGGCCGCCCGGTGCTGGTGGGATTCAACGGAGGCCGTCTCGCGGAGCGGCTCGAACAGAAACCGGATGCGGCCATCATCGCCTCGGCGATGGACGCGCTGCGCGGCACCTTCGGGCGCTCGTTCCCCGGACCGGTGGAGGCGCACATCACCCGCTGGTACAACGATCCGTGGTCGCGCGGTGCCTACTCGAGCCTCGCGCCGGGCAGCACGCCGCGCGATCGGCGGAATCTCGCCGCACCGGTACACCAGCGGCTCCTCCTCGCGGGCGAGGCGTGTTCGGTGGAAAGCCCGGCGATGGTGCACGGCGCGTATCGCAGCGGGGTGGCGGCGGCGGATACCCTGCTGGCGACGTTGCCTTGAGGATTGACCCCGCGGGGGCGGAAGACCAAGATCGGCATCGACATGGCACCGCCGCTCCCTGCCGCTCCGCCGATTCCAAAAACTTCCCCGCAGGCTGTCTGGAGTCTGGTCCTCGGGATTCTCTCGACGACTTGTCTTTGGTTGCTCGGCTCCATCCCCGCGATCCTGTTGGGGCGGGCGGCGATCAAGAAGATCGACGCATCCGGTGGCACGCTCACCGGCCGGGGGCTCGCGGTCGCCGGCATCATCACGGGCAGCGTGGGCATCCTGCTAGGCTTCATCACCGTGGGCAGTGTCCTGGCGGCCTTGGCGTTGCCTGCCTTCAACCAGGTCCAGAACCAGGCGAAGTTGACCCGGCAGATGAGCCAGATCAAACAGATCACCCTCGGATGCCGGCTGCATGCGGCGCAGAATGCCGGCGCTTTTCCCGCCGATCTGGAGACCCTCGTGCAATCGGGGCACCTCGACGCGCTCGTTCTCATCGGCGATCACGCCGGAAACCGGAGGTATCTGTATCGCCCGGGTCTGTCGGACGCCGCGGCCGCGGAGGAGCCCCTCCTCGCCGCGCCTTTCCCGCTGGGCGGCAAGCGCGCCATGGGGCGGCTGGATGGAAGGGTGGAAACCATCCCGGAAGTGGATTTCCAGGCCGACTACGCGCACCTCTTCCCCCACCAGTGATCGCGGCTTGCGTTTGACCACGGGCGTGCGAAGGGGTTCCTTTCCCTCCCCATGCCCTATCGCGTCTGCAGAATCTTCGAGGTCGAAAACGGCCACATGCTGAGCAAGCACCCCGACAAGTGCCGTTTTCCCCACGGTCACTCGCGGAAGATCGAGTGTGTCCTCGAGGCGGACGATCTCGATGGACGGGAAATGGTCTGCGATTTCAAGGTGCTGAAGCTCATTCTCGCCGACTACCTCGACCGCTACGATCACGCCGTGTGCATGAACACGGAGGATCCCGCCTACGGGGAATTCAAGGCGCGTTATGGCGACCGCGTCATCGGCTACGAGTCGGAGGACCCCACCACCGAGGTGCTCTCCCGCGACATTTTCCATCACCTCCGCGATTCCCTCGCCGAGTACCGCAACCATGAGGTGTCGGGTTTTCCGCTGCGCGAAAGCGTGCGTGTCGTCTCGGTGAAGGTCTGGGAGACCTCCGGATCGTGGGCCGAATACCTGGCTTGAAGCGGGGGAAGATCAAGCCCGCGCGCGCAGGATCGCCGCGGCCACCGCGAGATCTCCGGGCACGGTGATTTTCAAGTTCGGTTCGGGATTTTCGACCAGCTTCACGACCCGGCCTAGGGCGGTGACGGCCGAGACTTCGTCGGTGACCAGTTCGCCCCGCGAGAGGATTTCCGCATAGGCTTCGCGGAGCAGGGCGACGGAGAAGATCTGCGGCGTCTCCATCGCCCAGAGGTCCTCGCGCGGGACGGCGGCACTCACCTCTCCCGCGGCGTTGCCGCGCTTCAGGGTGTCGGCGACGCGATGGGCGAGGGCGGCGGCTCCGTGCGACGCGGCGACCGCGACGCAGCGGGAGATGGCGGACGGGGTCACGAGAGGACGGGCGGCATCATGCACGGCGACCAAGTCGCAGCCTCCGCCGACCCGTTCGAGTCCGGCATGGACCGAGAGATGGCGCTCCGCTCCGCCCGCGATGACCTCGACGAATTTCGACACTCCGAGGCGTCGTGCCGCTTCGGTCACTTCGCCGAATTTCTCCGGATTTGTCACCACTCGGATTTCCGCAATCTCCGGACAGGACTCGAAGGCGAGGATCGAGCGCACCAGCACGCTCTCGCCGGCGAGGTCGGCGGCGAGTTTGTCGAAACCCATCCGCCGGCTGCTGCCGGCGGCGACGAGGATGGCGGAGACCCTCATGCCTGATCGGGGAAAAGGCGCGGGGTCTCAGCCCAGCTTGGCCATGACGGCCTGCGAGAGCGTCTTGCCATCGGCGCGGCCGGCGGTGCGCTCTTGCACGAGTTTCATTACCGCGCCCATCTCCTTGCGCGAGGTCGCGCCGGTCTCGGCGATGGCGGCATCGATGATGGCGAGCAGGTCGGCTTCGCTCAGGGGCTCGGGGAGGTAACCGTTGAGCACGGCGATCTCGGCCTCTTCCTGCTCGACCAATTCCATCCGGCCGGCGGTGGTGTATTGCTCCACGGAATCCTGCCGTTTCTTCACCTCGCGGCGGATCACGGCGATGACCTCGGGATCGGTCAGCTCGGCGTCGGCGCCGCCTTTTTCGATGGCGGCGTTCTTGATGGCCGATTTCAGCATCCGGATCGTGCCGAGGGCGAGAGTGTTTTTCTCGCGCATCGCGGTTTTCATGTCCTCCGTAATCTGTTGGGATAATTCGCTCATGCGGCTAAGCTACGCGTGTTCAACCATTCCGCGACGTGAAAAAAGAGCCCGATTCCCCTTCCTCCCCTGCCTCCTCCTCCGCTCCGGTCCGACGCGACCTTGGCGGGCGGATCTGGAAATGCCTCATGGGCCTGATCCTCATCGCGGTCGCGTGGGCTTTGGTGACGTATCTCTGGGACTCCTACCGGCGCGCCGCGAAGATGGACGCCTGGGTCGAGGTGCCCTGCCGCATCGAGACGCTCGGGGTCGATGACACGCAGCAGAACCAGCGGGGCATGCCGAAATACCTTCTCGAGGTCACCTACCGTTACCAGTGGCAGGGGCATGACTACGTCGGCAACCGTATCAAGCGCCTGCCCACCGAGGCGAGCGATCCACGCAAGTTGAAATCGAAAATCGAGGCCTACGCCGCCGGCACCGAGACGGTCTGCTACCTGGATCCCGACGCGCCGGAGTTCGCCGTGCTGAAAAAAGACTCCAAGGCCGCCCTCTACACGATCTGGTTTCCCGGTCTCTTCATCGTCGGTGGTGCCGGGATGATCGTCTCGGCTCTGTTCGGGAGGAGGGCGTGAAGCGGATGGCGCGGAGGGAAGCTGCGACGCGTGCGGTGCCACACTCCGAGTCAGGCCACTTCACTCATCGGGCGCGTCCGTGACTCCGGCAGCTCGCGTCCTGTTTTCTCAAAATGAGAGATCACCTCCGCGACAGTCTCGCAGAGATCCCGGTAGACTTCCACCGGGTCGGATCCGTGGATCCCGGTGATCAGGTCGGGACATTTGCCAACATAAGTGCCGTCCTCGTCACTCCACTCCACCCATTTGTGATACCGGTCGACGGTTTTCATCATTTCTTCACCGTTTCAATCGCTTGTTTCACTTGCTTTTCCTGATAGGGCTTTGCGTCGTCTCCTCCGCTGCCGCTGATGGTGACCGCACCCGGAAACGCAGGGTGGACGAATTTTCGATGAGACCCCTTGCCTCCACCCATGACGTGGGAAAAACCTGCCTGACGGAGATCGGAAATCAGTTCTCGAATCTTTCGTGGCACTGGTGAGAATAGTCGTTACCTCCCGGAATTTCAAGTTGGTGTCGTGAGAGGTCTCCAGAGAAGGTGGCAAACGGGTCCCTTCCTTCGCCACTTGATCAGGAGGATTTCGACCCCATCTTTTCAGCAGCAGTTCTTCTTTCGTCTTTCGCGCCGACTGATTCCTTCTTCCCCCCACCTGCGCACCATGGCCTCCACCGCCCTCCTCCTCGACCGCGACTTCACCGGGCATGATCCGGGAGAACACCATCCAGAGGCGCCGGGGCGCATTCTGGCGATCGTCGACCGGCTCGAGTCTTCGGGGCTGGCGGCGGAATGCCCGGTGGTGGCGCGACGCGCCGTGACCGACGACGAGATCCGGCTCGTCCATACCGACGGCTACTTGAAGACCGTCCTCGCGGAAGTCGATGGAACGGGCTCGGGACAGCTCAGCACGGGCGATACGAGTTATGGTCCGAAGTCGCTCGAGGTGGCCCGTGCGGCGGCGGGCGGATTGCTGAACGCGGTGGATGGAGTGATCGCGGGCACGTGGAGGAATGCTTTCTGCGCGGTGCGGCCTCCGGGTCATCACGCCACGCCGGACCGCGGGATGGGCTTTTGTCTTTTCAACAATGTCGCGATCGCGGCGCGGCATGCCCAGAGGAAACACGGGCTCGAGCGGATCGCGATCGTGGATTGGGATGTGCACCACGGCAACGGCACTCAGGATATTTTCTACGAGGACGGCAGTGTCTTCTTTTTCTCGACCCACCAGTCGCCTTGGTATCCGGGCACGGGGGCGAAGGACGAGACGGGCACCGGGGCGGGCCGCGGCAGCACCCTCAACGTGCCGCTGGCGGGCGGATCCGGGATGAAGGAGATCGGGGCGGCTTTCCGCGGTGCCTTCGCGGACAAGATGCGGGATTTCAAACCGGATCTGATCCTGCTCTCGGCGGGATTCGACAGCCGGCTCGGCGATCCGCTGGGGCAGTTCACGCTGACGGACGAGGACTTCGCTAGCCTCACGGAGGTGCTGCTCGAGATGGCCGACGCCTACGCGGGCGGACGGCTCGTCTCCGTGCTCGAAGGTGGCTACAACCAGAGCGGTCTGGCGAAGGCGGTCGAAAGCCACGTTCGGGCGCTGCAGGGAGCGTGAGGGGACGGTCTTATCGGCCCGCCACGTAATAGTAGGCCGTCAGCAATCCGAGCAGGATCACGGCACTGAAGGCGGTGACGCTGACGGGGAAGGCGCCGATGCGGGCGCGGCGGAAGAGGGCGTGACGCTCTTCCTCGATCTGGCGGGCATCGTGTCCCATCAGCTTCCAGACCGGGGTCATGAAGAGACAGGCGAGCCGCGGCAGGCCCGACTCGGCGAAGTTGACGGCGGTTTTGACGACCTTCCCAAGAAAGAGGCGCGCGGCGGCGGCATTGATCGCGTTGAGACTCTTGTCGGCGAGCCGGTAAAAGGCGGGGCCGCCCTTCCGGTAGAGCCAGGAGGCGTCGAGGTTGGTGGCGCGGAGGTCGGCCGGGAAAAGCCCCTTTTGCACGAGGACGACGAAAGCCAGTGCTGCCCCCAGGGCGAGGGAGAGCTCGCCGGTGATCTTGCCGAAGGAGAGAGGCGGTACCGCGGTGCCGGGGTAGGGGAGCAGGTCGCGGATGAACGCCCCCGGGAAGAGGCAGGCGACGACGCAGAGCACGGCGGTGAATCCCATCGCGAGGAGCTGGTTGAGGGGTGCCTCGGCGCAACGGATCCCGGCATCGCGACGGAAAAAGGCGGCGAAAGGCACGCGGAGTCCGGCGGCGACGAAGGCCCCGGCGGAGGCGAAGAGCAGGGCGAACCAGACGAGGGCGAGCCCTTCGTGGGCGACGGCGCTTTTGATCATCGCTTTTCCGACGAAGCCGCTGAGGACGATGGTGGCGGAGCCGATGCAGCAGAAGAGGCAGGTCAGGGGCATCGATCGGCAGAGTCCGCCGAGATCGCTCGCACGGGACCTTCCGGTGCGGAGGATGACGGCTCCGATCGCCATGAAAAGCAGCGCCTTGTAGAGCACGTGGACGTAGGCCTGCGCCGAGGTGCCGTTCAGCGCGAGCTCCGTGCCCACGCCGACGCCGATGACCATGATCCCGACCTGGTTGACGAGGGCGTAGGCGAGGACGCGGCGCAGGTCGTTCTCGATGATGGCGTAAAAGAGCGGGATGATGGCCATGGCCACCCCGATCCAGATCAGCACGGACTCGCCTGGGAACGTGCGGGACAGCACGTAGATGGCGGTTTTCGTGGTGAAGGTGGCCATGAAGACGACACCGCCGGGAGATGCCTCGGGGTAGGTGTCGGCGAGCCAGGCGCCGACGACGGGCCAGGCGCAGTTGATGCCGAAGCCGAGGAGCATGAGCCAAGGCCCGGGGCCCTCGAGCGTGATCTTGTCGAAGGCGGTGCCACCTCCGGCGGCAAGGTGCAGGACGAGTCCGGCGAGGAGGACGACCCCGCCGAAGACGTGGACGAGGAGGTAGCGCATCGCGGCGCGTCCCGAATCCGGCGTGCGCCGGGCGAGGAGACAGAGGACGGCGCCGAGGGTGAGCATCTCCCAGAAAAAGAAGAGGCTGAGGAGATCGCCGGCGAGGACGGCTCCGGTGGCGCTGCCGGCGTAGAGGAGGCCGCCGCCGAGATCGAGCGGCTCGTTTTCACGGATCACGTAGAGGATCCCGATGAAGGAGAGCAGGGTGAAGAGCTGGAGGAAGATCGTGCTGGCGGTGTCGATGCGCCCGAGGATGAGCTCGAAATCGAGCAGTTCGACCCGCCAGTGGGTGCCGGGCGTCAGGAGGGTGTGATTGACGAGGGCCAGCACGGGCACGGCGAGGGCCGCGATCTGTCTCGGGCGTCCCTTCAGGCAGGCGACGATCGCGGCGCCGGCGAGAAAGATGAGAAAAGGCGGGAGGGCTTCAGGCATCGTTCTTTCCTCCTTGGTCGGTCGGATGGGGCTGGTAGTAGGAATCTTCGCGCTTCACGAGGGGGCGCAGCACGAAACGGGCGGCGAGGACGAGGGCGATGCTGGAGGCAAGCCCGGCGATCGCGTAAAGGCCGGGCCACTTTTCCCAGGGGAAGTAGGCCTTTTTGCCGGATCCGGCGACCGCGACGAGGATCTCGGCGAGGACGAGCGCTCCGAGGGCGGCGGCGAGGAGGGTGACGATGCGCCGGGAGAGACCGGGACGGAGATACCAGGGAGTGGTGTCCGGGGCGGGGGGCTCGGGAGTGGCCATGGCAAGCTCGGAGTGGGTCGGTGGGGGAGGTGGGTCGGATCAAGGATTGGCGACGTCGCCACCGACGGCGAGGCGGGCGAGGTCGAAGAGCAATCCAGGGAAGAAGAAGAGCAGGATCGAACCCGCCGCGGTGAGGGCGAGGGGCAGGACGCAGGCGAGCGGGGCCTCGGCGAGGCCGTTGGCACCGTCGGGGGTTGGTTTGAAGAAGGCGCGGTAGACGATGGGGAAGAAATAGGCGCCGTTCAGGATCGTGCTGACGAGGAACACGCAGAGCAGGGCGATCTCGTGGGCTTCGGCGGCGCCCCAGACGAGGTAGAGCTTGCTGAGGAGGCCGCCGGTGGGCGGCAGGCCGGTGACGCTCATCGCACCGATGGCGAAGGCGGCGAAGGTGACGGGCATGCGGCGGCCGAGCCCGTCGAGTTCGCTGATGTATTTTTTGCCGCAGGCGACGAAGATGGCACCGGCACAGAAGAAGAGGGTGATCTTCCCGACGGCGTGCATGGCGATGTGGAGGATGCTGCCGATCACGGCGTGCTCGGTGAGCAGGGCGACGCCGAGGACGATGTAGGAGAGCTGGCCGATCGTGGAGAAGGCGAGGCGGCGTTTCAGGTTGTCCTGCGTCAGGGCGATGAGGGAGGAGGTGACGACGGTGAAGGCGGCGATCCAGCAGAGGACGAGGTTCACGCCGAGCCGTCCGAGCAGATCCACCCCGAAGACGCCGGTGACGACGCGGATGACGCAGAAAACGCCGACTTTCACGACGGCGACGGCGTGGAGCAGGGCGGACACCGGTGTGGGGGCGACCATGGCCCCCGGCAGCCACGAATGGAAGGGCATCAGTCCCGCCTTGGAGAAACCGAAAGCGAAGCCGAGGAGCAGGATGAGGCCCGGCCAATAGCCCAGGTCGCTCTGGGCGAGGATGGCCTCGGGACCGAAGTCGAGGTTGCCCCCGGCGCGCACGTAGGTGTAGAGGATCGCGGGGATGGCGAAGGCGATGGAGGTGCCGAGGAGGTAGGAGAGATAGGTGCGTCCGCCGGTGCGGGCTTCCTTGTCCTGGTGATGGGTCACGAGGGGCCAGGTCGCGAGCGAGAGCATCTCGTAGAAGAGATAGAGGGTGAGGAGGTTGCCCGCGAAAGCGACGCCGAGGGTGGCGCAGAGGGAGATGGCGAAGAAGGCGAAGAAGCGCGTTTGCGAAGGCTCGTGGAGGCCGCGCATGTAGCCGATCGCATAGAGCGATGTGAGGATCCAGAGCGAGGAGGCGACGAGGGCGAAGAGCATGCCGAGCCCGTCGACACGGAAGGCGATGGGCACGTTGAGGCCGCCGATGCCTTCGACCAGGGTCAGGGTGATGGTCTGCCCGCCGAGGATGACGGGCAGCATCGCGAGGACGAAGCCGAATTTCAGGGCGCCCGCTCCGAAGGTGACGAGTTCGCGCAGGAAGATCTCGCGGCGGAAGAGGACGATGAGAGGGGCCGCCGCGAGCGAGGCGAGACAGGCCCAGAGGGGAAGGAGGCTGTTTACCGAATTCTCCATCACTTATCTGCCGGTGGAAACGACCGTCGCGGTCTCGATGAGGCCCGTGCGGATGAACTCGACGACGGGGCCGTTGAAGATTCCCAGCAGGATGAGCAGGGCGGCCGCGACGAGCACGGGGAGGAGGGCGTGCAAGGGGGGCTCGCGACGGACGACGGGGGTTTCGTGGTGGTCGTGGCCGTCATCACCGTGACCGTGGCCATGCGCATGGGACGCGACGGGATTCTTTCCAAAGTAGGCGATCTCGAAGAGGCGGAAAAAGAGCACCGCATTGACCAGGCTAGAGCCGATGAGGGCGGCGACGTAGATCCATTGGCCCGACTCGATGCCTCCGCGGATGAGGTAGAATTTGCTGTAGAATCCGCAGGTCGGGGGCACGCCGATGATGGCGAGACCGCCGATGACGAAGCCGGTGGCGGCGAGGGGCATCTTGCGGAAAAGGCCGGAGAGATCCTCGAGCTTCACCGCTCCGAGCCACTTCGCGAAGACGCCGGCGGCGAGGAAGAGGCACGAGGTCATGAGCGCGTCGGCGAGGATGTGGTAGAGCGTGCCGGTCATGCCCCAACGCTGGGGGTCGCCGAGCCAGGCCCCGCCGACCATGTAGCCGACTTCGGCGATGATGAGGCAGCAGAGCATCTTCTTGATCTCGCGCTGGGCGAGCGCCATCATCGAGCCGGCGACGATGGCGATGACGGCGAGCCACACGACGAAGTGGCCCCATTCGACGTTCGCTTCGAGCTGGTCGAGGCCGAAGACGCTCACCATCATCCGCACCATGACGTAGACGGAGACCTTGGTGACGAGCGGGGCGAGGATCGCGGCGCTGCCCGAGGGGCTGTAGCTGTAGGCGTTCGGGAGCCAGCCGTGGAGGGGGAAGAAGGCCATTTTCGTCCAGATCCCCACGAGGATGAAGACGAAGGCGGTGCGGATGGCGCGGCTGTCGGCGAGGTTTTCGTTCGAGGCGAGGATGGTGTGGATATCCTGCATGTTCAGCGAACCCAGCTTCAGGTAGAGATAACCCACCCCGAGAAGGTAGAACGACGCCCCCACCGTGCCCATGATGAGGTAGTGGAAGGCGGCGACCTTGCAGCGCTTCGAGCTCCCGATGGCGACGAGTCCGTAGCTGGAGAGGGCGGTCACCTCGATGAGCACGAAGACGTTGAAGGCGTCGGCGGTGATGGTGATGCCGAAAAGTCCGACGCTGAGCAGGAGGAAGAGGATGTAGAAATAGGGGGTCTTTTCCGAATCGCGCTCGCCGGCCGGCCGGATCGTGAAGACCGCGGCGAGCAGGGCGACGATGGCGATGACGACGAGGAGGGGCGAATTGATCGCGTCGGCGCGGAGTTGGATGCCGATGCCGAGAGGCTCCTCCCAGCCGCCCATGAAGTAATCGACCGGTCCGCCGGAGGAGACCCGCAGGATCAATCCGATCGCGGAGAAGAGGGAGACGGCCAGGCACGAGAGGGTTACCGGCAGGCAGACGCGGTGATCCCGGAGCCCGAAAAGGCCGATCACGAGCGTGCCGAACAGAGGCGCGAGGAGGACGAGGGCGGGGAGGTGTTCAGACATCTTCGTGGAGCGCCTTGATTTTCTGCAGCACCTCGTCCTCTTCGAGCGTGCCGAAATCCTTGTAGATCATCTGCGTCAGCGCGAGGGCGACCCCGAGGGTGGCGACGCCGACGACGATGGCGGTGAGCATCAGCACGTGCGGCGTGGGATTCGCGTAGCGGTCGGGGTGGATCGCCGGCGCGGCTTTCTTGTCCGTGGTCGCGGAAGTTTCCTTGTAGGCGGCGAGCACCCCGCTCTCGACCACGGGGATGGTGGCGTCCTCCTTCACCCCCAGGGAGACGTAGAGGAGGAGGATCGCGGTCTGGAAGATCGAGAGGCCGATCAGCTTCTTGACGAGGTTGTTCTTCGCGATGACCGACCAGAGGCCGATCATCATGATCACCACGTAGATCCAGAAGTTGAAATGCGGGATCACCGCCTCTTGGAAGAATGCCTGCATCTTGGGTATCGGTTAGAGTCCTCCCTGGAGGCGGCCGCGGGTGGAAAGGTTGGCGAACATGGCGAACATGATCGACATCACGGTGATGGCGACGCCGATCTCGACGCCCAGCATGCTGTGGGAGCGCGCCATTTCCTCGCCCTTCGTCATGAAGAGGCCGCTGAGGGCGCCGTAATCGAGGAAATTTCTCCCGACCCACATGGGGAGGAGACCGAGACCCGCATAGATGAGGATGCCGACGAAGGCCAGGCGCGTGTAGTCGCGTTCGCTGAAACGGGCGAGGGTCTCCCGCAGCGAGCCGGAGAGGGCCAGGAGGATGAAGCTCGCCCCGAGCATGACGCCGCCCTGGAATCCGCCCCCGGGGCTGTAGTGCCCGTGCGCCACGACGTAGAGGGCGAAGATCTGGATGAGGGGAGCCGCGATGCGGCAGGTGATGCCCACGATGATGCGGTGGTGGTCGCCGTCGATGGTGCGGTCCGACGCGACGGGTTCGGGGGCGGAGGGATCGTCGTCGCGCCTCACGACGCGGAGAATCGCGAAGATCGAGATGCCGGCGGTGAGGATCACGACGGTCTCGAACATGGTGTCGTAGCCGCGGTAATCCGCGAGCACGGCGGTGACGAGATTCGGCACCTTGGAGTCCCGGTAGGTGTTCTGGATGTAGTAGCGCGACGCCGCGGGGGCTCCGCCGGGCACACCGGCATTGGGCGGAGAACCGGGATCCCCGAAATCGGGGAAATCGATCACCGCGTAGAGCAGGATGGCTCCGGTGATGACGACGGCGATGGAGGCGAAGATCTTGGCTTTCATCAATCCGTGGACCTCCTTCTCGTGTTCAGGACGGTGGCGACGATCAGCACGGTGCTGACGCCCGCCCCCACGGTGGCTTCGGTGAAAGCGACGTCGACCGCGCCCATTTCCGCCCAGAGCAGGCAGATGAGGAAACCATAGATCCCGAAGACCATCGCCGCGGCGAGGAGATCCTTCACCGACAGGGCGATGATCGCCGCGAGGACGAGGAAGACGAGGATGATGATGTCGAAGGTGACGATCACGGCGGCTCAGGGTTGCGGGCTGGAAACGGGGGGCTTGCGGCAGTCGTCCTCGAGGTGGTTCTCATGTCCCGGCTCGATCACCGGATCGATACCGTCCTCCCATCCGGCATCCGCCAAGGCGCTGGTGCTGGTGGGGCTCGTCAGGTAGATGAAGGTGACGACGGCAAGCAGTTTCAGAATGACGAGGAGGACCGGCCAATCACTGGGGAAATCCCGGATGTCATTCAGTTGGTAAAGGGCGAAGCCCGAGACGACGAGGAGGCTCGAGAGGGTGTCCCCCTTTCCCGCGGCGTGCATGCGGCAGTAGAAATCGGGGAAACGCATCAGACCGACCGCGGCCCCGAGGAAAAAGACGAGGCCCGTCACGATGAGCAGGATGCTGAGGATCGTCACGATCATGGGATCAGGCCTCCTCCTCTCCGGTGGGGGCGTCGCCGCCGCGCTGGGCCGCCCGGTGCAGGTAGCGGGCCGCGGCGATGGAGCCGGTGAAGTTCAGAAGGGCGTAGGCGAGGGCGAAATCGACGAACATCTCGACGCGCTCGAAGACCACGCCGATGACGACGAGGAGCACCGCCGTCTTCGTGCCGATCACGTTCACCGCGACGATGCGGTCGAGCGCGGTGGGGCCCTTCACGATGCGGAGCATCGCGGGGATCATGAGGAAGAGGAGGACGATGCCGGTCCCGATGGCGAAATGCTCGAAGGTCATGAACCGGGGGACTCGAAGATGTGGGCGATGCGGCGGTCCATCTCGCCGTTCAATCCGGCCGCGGAGGCGTCGTCGATCGCGTGGATGTAGAAGACATCGCCGAGGATCTTGATGGTGACGGTGCCGGGCGTCAGGGTGATCGAGTTGGCGAGGAGGAATTTCCCGAAGTCGGTCTTCAGCGGCGTGCGGTAGCGCACGATCTGCGGCTGCAGGGCGGAGCGCGGGGCGAAGGCGAGCTTCAGCACGGCGATGTTCGAGAGCACGATCTGCCAGGTGAGCCAGACCATGTAGGAGGCGAAGCGCGCTCCCTGCACGATCCGGCGACGCGCCGGGATGGAACGGTCGTCGAAAAGGAGGCTTGCGGAAAGCCACGTCACGATGCCGCAGGAGATCACTCCGAGGGAAAGGTGGAAAAAGTCGAAAAATCCGGAGAAGATCACCCATACCACCATGAGGACCCCGAAAATCAGGGCGGAATACCAAGGCGATCTGGAGGCTCGCTGTTCCATGGAGGAGGAGGTCCGCCTCCCGGACGGGGAAACGGCGCGCAAACAGAGCAAGGGACCGGGCGCTTGTCAATTTTCCTGTCAAATGAGATGGTCTTTGCTAAGGTATCCGGGAAAGATGCGACCGACC
>JALRFZ010000364.1 GCA_023253615.1 Verrucomicrobiales bacterium
GGAAGAAGTGATCCAACCCTCTTGGGTCTCCGATCCGACCCTGTTGGATCGGAGGCTCAGGCGAAAAGACCGTGTCGAGATTTCATCCGTCGGACCGTAGTATCCGCGGTCCCTTCATGCTGCCGCCCGAAACCATCGCCGCCGTCCTCCTCGCCGAGCGTCTCCCGCTGACGGCTTATTTCGCCTCGGTCACGCGCGACTTCCATCTTGCCGAGGATGTCTTCCAGGAGGTCTCGGTGAAGGCGGTGGGACGGGCCGCGGAATTCGAATCTCCGGCCCATGTCGTCAACTGGTCGCGCGTCGCGGGACGGAACCGCTCCATCGATCTCCTCCGCGCCCGCGACGGTCGTTATGTGGGATTGAGCGAAGCCATGCTCGCCACTCTCGCGGCGGAATGGCCGGAGCAGGCCGAGTCCGATCCGATGCAGGAGGCCCTGCGCCTCTGCCTTGAGCCGCTCACGCCGAACAACCGCGAGCTGCTGCGACTGCGTTACTTCGAACGTCGCTCCTGCGCCGAGGTCGCGGCGATCATGGGCAAGAAGATCGAAACCGTTTACCAGGCCCTCACCCGATTGCATCGGGCGCTGGGCGATTGCCTGCGACACAGGATGACTCAAGAGGCTTCATCATGACCGATCCCGAATTTCTTGAGCGAATCATCCGCTATCAGGACGGCGCTCTTTCGCCCGTCGAAATCGAAGACTTCGAACGCGCCCTGCGGGAAGACCCGGAGCGCCGGAAGCATTTCGCCGAATGGCAACTGCGCTCGATGGCGCTGCACGATCATTTCCGGCAGGAGGCCTTCCGGGTGCCCGCTCCGACTCCGGCGCGAGGGCGCCCTCATCGCCTTTCCTTGCGCCCCATCGTCGCCGCGGCGGCGGGACTCGTCATCGGGCTTTTCGGTGCCACGGTCGTATGGGCGATCTCGACGCCCGAGTGGATCGCGACGGCCTCGCGGGTCAGCGGACTCGGAGACGCTGGATTCGAGGACGGAAGCGCGGGACCGATCGACACCGGTTTCCCCAAGACGACGGGCCGTTGGTCGGGAGACGAGGCCACCCTCGTCGATCTCGAGGGTGGGCGTGTTTTGCGGTTTGTTAGTCCCGGAGCCGACGAGGCGGTGCCTGGTGGACGGGCCATTTCCTGCGATGTCTTCCAGATCGTCGATCTCCGCTCGCTGCGCGCGGTGGAGTCAGGCGAAGGCGAAGCGATGCTCGAGCTCTCGGCGAACTTCCGCGATGGGCGCGCGGCCGGGACGCAGCCCTCGGTCACCTTCATGGTGCAGATCTTTTTGTTCCCGGGCGATCCCGCGATCCTCCATCAGGCCTGGCCGAACAATCTTGGAGAAGCTCTCGCGAGCGGGGCGGCCTTTGTCCACACGATGGGGGAGGTGAAACCGGAATGGCACCGTCTCGGCGCGAAATGCCTCGTCCCGCCCGGAGCTGATTTTGCCGTGATCCAGCTCGCCGCCCGGCCGAATCTGCGTCCGGCGGACTTGGAATCGCTCTACGCCGACGCGGTCGCCCTGACCTTGACGACCCGGCCCGATCTGCCGGTGAAGGTGGTGGAGTAGGGGGAAGGGACGGGGCGAGGGAACCGGCCCGTCTCTTTCCGCCTTCTTGCAATTTTCCGGATCGTGGCCAGCGTAACGTCTCCCGGAGATGCATGGCGGACTGGACAAAGCCTTCGAAGGATTCGGGAGCGGATTGCGACTCCCGGACCTCTGGCAGCGCGAGGCCATCGCCGCTCTCGCGGGTGGCGAGGATGTGATCGTTTCGGCGCCGACCGGTGCGGGAAAGACTTTCATTTTCGAGAGCCTCGTCACCGGACGGAAGTTCCCGACGGGTGGTCGTCAGGTCGTCTACACGGTGCCCACGCGAGCCCTTGCGAATGAAAAATGGCGGGAGTGGAAGCGGCTCGGCTGGAAAGTCGGCATTGCCACGGGCGATCTCACCGAGGATCCCGGGGCGCCGGTACTCGTGGCAACACTGGAGACGCAGCGCGAGCGTTTCCTCGCCGGCGAGGGGCCGCAATTGCTGGTGATCGACGAATACCAGATGATCGGCGACCGCCAGCGCGGGCTGAACTATGAACTGGCCGTGGCGCTTGCTCCGGCGACGACGAGGCTCCTCCTTCTCAGCGGCAGTGTCGCGAATCCCGGCGAGGTCGCGGCCTGGCTGCGGCGGCTCGGGCGTCCCGTCCGCGTCGTCGAGACGGACGAGCGTCCCGTGCCGCTGGACGAGGTGCCGGTGGAGGGGATGCCCCGCGTCGCGCCGCCGAAATACACGAATTTCTGGCACCGGCTGGCGCTCGGGGTGCTGCTCTCGCAGGCGGGACCGCTGCTGATTTTCGCTCCGCATCGCCGCGCCGCGGAAAAGATCGCGAAAAAGATCGCGGAGGTCCTGCCGGAGGACGACCCGGTGCGGTTCGGGGAGAAGAGGCTCGAGCAGGCCTGCTCGCCGGGGCTCGCGAAGCTGCTGCGCAAGCGGGTCGCCTACCATCACAGCGGGCTCACCTACGCGGAGCGTGCCGCGATCCTCGAGCCGCTCGCGAAGGCGGGGCAGCTGCGCGTCATCGTGGCGACGATGGGGCTGGCGGCGGGGATCAATTTTTCTGTGCGATCGGTCTTCGTCGCCGGCACGAGCTATCAGGACGGCCCCTTCGAGCGCGAGGTTGCCCCCGACGAGCTCTTGCAGATGTTCGGCCGGGCGGGACGGCGCGGGCTCGACGAGACCGGCTTCATCGTTTGCGGGCGCGACAGCCCGAGGTTGGCCGATGCCAGGCCCCTGCACCTGCGCCGTCACAACGAGCTCGATTGGCCGACCCTGATCCGGAGGATGGATCTCGCCGCCCGGCGGGGACAGGCCCCTCTCGCCGCCGCCCGCGAGCTGCGCGACCGACTTTTCTCCGTGCAGACTCTCGCGCTCGGCTTTCGACCCGGAGGCGGAGGTGAAGCCGATGCCGCGGCCGAGGCCCTGCGCTCCGGGACCGGGCTTTTCGATCTGAAACCCTTTCGCGACGAGGTCCTCAATGGTGACGGCGGGTGGGAGCTCCGCCGCCCCGATCGCGAGGTGACCGCACCCCTGGGCGAAGCCCTCGTCCGCCACGGCGAGCGCTGGAGCCAGGCCGGGAGCGATCCGGAGCGGGTGCGTCCGCTCCTCCCGGCGGGGACGCGACTGGCGCGTCTCGATGAAAAAGGGCGGGGGCCGCGGCGCTACGGGCTCGAGATGGTGGTGGCCACGGCGGCGCGGGAGGGCGGATACCAGCTCACCCAGCCGGCGCGGCGACTCTCCGGGGAAGGATCGCGGCAGGCTCGCTATACCTTTGACGAGGCGGCCGGGCTCCTCCCGGAATTGTTCCGCGAAGCGCTCGCCCCGGCGCGTGTGCTGGGGCTCGTCGATCGCGGATCGAATCTCGCCCTTCTCGCCGACCTCGATGCGGTGGCGGTCGCGGTCTATCGCGACGAAGCGGGACGCGCCCTCGTCGATCCCCCGGTGCGGCGGGTCGAGATCGAGGCCGAGACGCATTTCACCGACTCGGATTCAGGCGGCTCCTTCGAGCCCGTGCCCGGTAGTCCCGCCCACAGTTGGCGGAGGCTGGGGCTGATCGACGGGGAGGGGCGGCCCACCACCAGAGGGTCGATTTTCAGCCTCTTCCAGGGCGGCGAGGGACTCGCCATCGCGGCGTCGCTGGAGGATCCCTCGTATCCCGTCGAGGATCTCGTCGTGCATCTGGCGAATCTCCGCGCGGGCCACCGCTTCGACCTCGAGGCGATCCCCGGGATGGAGACGATCGTGGATTCCGGGGGCAGCGAACGCCTCGCGGCGGCTTGCCGCCGGGCCTATGGACCGGTCGATTACGAGGGGTATCTTTCCCTCGGATTGCCCACGCATTACGGCGAAGGGGCGGCCGAGGTCGTGGGGCTGCTCGTCGCGGGTAAACTCGGCCATCTCACGGGCCGCGGTCTGCCCCTCGATTTCGGACCCGGCGACGTCGAACGTGCCCTCGTCGAATGGCTCAGTCTGCTGCGTCATCTCCGCAACGCCCCGGATCCCGGCGAGGCGGCGGGCGCGCGTTGGGTCGATTTGAAGAACGCGGCCCGGGAGGAACTCGCCCGCCACGGACGCCGCGCGCCCCTCGTCGATCTCCCGGAGCTGCCCGTCACCGTGCTGCAGCGCCCGACCCGCCGTGGCATCGCCTCTACCGGTCTTTGATCGGAATTCGTCCTCTTGCCGCAAATGGCGGCGAGGTCCATCTGATCGATTCTTGAAGATTTGGAATCGATGACAATCGTTGCAGACCAGGGTGGGGTTTCGGGTTGTAGACAAAGCCTGTCATGAAGATCCCTTATTCGTACTCCCTTGTGGCGGTCTTGGCCGCCTTTGCCGGGATCGGTGTCTGGTTCCTCTCCGAAAAAGAGACGTCTCCGGATTCCGATCTTCTCACACGCCCCCAGGCCGTCGCAACCGTCGCAACCGGGCCTGTTCCTGCCGGAGATCCGCCGATCGTGCAAACGGTGGAGGGGGCCGGGTCCGGATCCGCGGTTTCCACCGGGAGCCAGGCGCGCGCCTGGCGGCATCTGCAAAAACTGCTCGCCGGAAAACAAGGTGTCGATGTGAACGGACTCTTCGACGCGGAGGAATTCCGCATCCATGCCGCCGCGGAGGAGGGCACCTTTGCCGGGGAAAACCCCAGGCAGGAGTTCGGGGTGACCTTCCGGGGCGACGGGGCCATCGGTCTCGATTCCCGAAGGTCCGCGAAATGGGATTGGTCGATGCGCACCGTCGGAACGGATGAGGCGGCATGGGAGCCCGTTTCGGCGACGCGGATGCAGCGCCGGATCGCACCCGGGGAATGCCACGAACTCGGCGCGGGCAATCCCGTCGACATCACCGGGGCGCTGCTCGCCAACCGCTACGAGTAGGATTACCAGCCCGGCGAATCGCGGCTCATCCGCGTGCGGGTGAAGAATCTCTCCGACGCCTAACGCCGCAGCCTGCGCTCGACAGCGCTCGTCCGCGTGAGCTCGACGATCGATCCTTCCGCGAAGGATCTGGGTTCGGCGAAGATCACCCTCCGGCCCGCCGTGCCTCCGGTGCGGACGAGGCCCTGAAAAACCCGCCTATCCGGAAGCCCGGCGTCGCGGCCTGCGTCGCCGGGCTTCTTCATTCCGTCCGATGCCCGGTGATCCACCCCGTCCGCGGCGTGCATCCGTGCATCCGGTGGCCGCATTTCAGGATTGACCCCGGCCCGGCGGCCCTGCAAACTCCCGGGAAAGTCGAACGGCTCCGGTCGGGCCGCTGTCTTTTGGTAATCCACCCATGCTGCCATGATCACGATTCTTCCCCGATTGGGTTTCATCCTTCTCATCTGCGCCGCCAGCCTCTCCGCGGCCAACGCCCGGACCTGGACGAACCAGGCCGGAAAAACCATCGAAGCCGATTTCGTCTCCCTGAAAGGCGATACCCTCGTCCTCAAAGGGGCCAATGGAAAAACCTACGAGATCCCTCTCGCGTCCCTCAGCGAGGCCGATCAGACCTTTGCCAGAGAGCAGGGATCGGCCGCTCCGGCCTCCGCCGGCGCGCCATCGGTCTTCAAGGAGACGATGGATGGCAAGCTCGTCGCGGTCGACGGGAGGCGGGTCTCCAAATACGAAATGGCCGAAGAGCCCCAGTACTACGCGTTCTATTTCTCGGCGGCTTGGTGCGGCCCGTGCAAGGCCTTCACGCCGAATCTGATTTCCTTCTACAACGGGAGTGACGGAGCCAAAAAGACCTTCGAAATCATCTTCATGAGCCGCGACCGTTCCGAGGGTGAAATGGAGGAATACATGACCGCGGACAAGATGCCTTGGCCCGCGGTGCGCTTCCGCGACGCCGACCGCATCGACGAGATCACGAAATACATGGGTCGTGGCATTCCCTGCCTCGTCCTCGTCGATCGCGAGGGCAAAATCATTGCCGACAGCTATGTGGACGGCCAATATCGGGGGCCGACCTCGGTGATGGAGAAAATGAAGGAGCTCTCCCAGGCCACCGCATCGCGGTAAGAAGAAAGGCTCCGCACGCCCGCGCATCCGGGAACGAAAAAGGGGCCCGGACGATCCGACGGATCGCGAGCCCCTTTTGCCAGGGTCCGTATCCGGCGGCCGTCCTCCGCGCGCGGGGCGGGGAGGATCTTCCGGCCGACCGGTCCGGGTTCGGGCGGTTACTTCGCGTAGACGACCGGAGCCGGTGCCGTCGGGTAGGCGGACTGCTTGTTCTTTTGGCCGCAGGCACCGAGGGTGAGGGCCACGAGAGCGAGGGCGAGGGAGAGGACGGTCAGTTTCATGTGTTCGTATAGGATGAGGATTCGGAGTTGGATTCAAAAAGCGAAAAGGACCGGTCGCCCGGTCCCTTCCGCCAACAAGGTCGTTCGCCGGTCACGACAGGGACTTTTCCCGGAATGATCCACGTTCGACTTCCCCAGAGACGGATCGCCTCAAAACTTTCTTAGATAATTTTAAAATTTTTGATGCCCGGATCATCCGGGGAAGGATCCCGGGAGGTGGTTCCGGCACCCGCAAGCGGGGCAGAGCGATTCGCAAAAGGTGCGCGGCGGCGGGCGCGACACTCCGGTAAAGTGGAAAGAACAAGATTCGATCCACCATGAAAACTCCCTCCCTCTTCGCCGTGGCCGCGATCGCCGCTTCCCTGCTCGCACCCGCCCTCCGGGCGCAGACCGCCCAGTTCACCGGGGCTGTCTCCGGTCCGCCGAATGCCAACCTAGGGCTGCGATCCGGCAGTGTCCCGCCGCAGCCCGGAGTCGAGCTGTTTGTCTTCGATCCCCTCGGCAGCCCCACGCCGGGCGATCCGCCCTATGGCACGAAATACACGCTCACCTTCAAGACGAGCGAGCAACCGGCCTCTGTCGTCGCCATCCCCGGCAAAGTCCTCTCCTACGTCTATTCCACCGGCACTTCCGGAGATCTCGCCTACCCCGACGAGCTCGTCATCGAGTTCACTCACGAGCCCTACGCCGGCGGCGTCGAGGCGGAATTGCCCGGCCCTCCGTCCGACTTTTCCATCGCCATCATTCCCGCGGACGGCACCGGCATTCCCGAATCCCTGCGCGGATCCTACATGGCCACGAACATCAGCCCACTGGCCTGGCGATTGATCCCCCCGTCCGATGCCAGTGTCAGCTTCGGTTTCGAGGTGAACGGCAACAACGGGCAGGTCGCCTTCTTCGACCTCCTCGTCCCCGATTCCCTGCTCGCCGATTGGTCGGACCTGCTTGATCGCCCCCTGACCCAGGACGATCTGGCCTTGTTCTCGAACAACGCCCAGGCTTCGACCGGCTTCAGGCGGGTCGAGGGCGCGAATCCCGGGGCGCTCATCGAGATCCAGTTCAGTTTCAACCCCGCTTCCAATCTCGTCGTGGACGTGGACGAGCCCGATGAAGCGGCGGTGGAGCCCGCCTCAGCCAGATCCCTCGCCTCGCCGAAGTTCCTGCCTCCGCGCCCGAAGGTCACCAAGCGCCTCACCGTGGGCGAAGCCCCCGCCCTGAGCCTGCTCGCGACCAGCCGCGTCGTCCGTTACCGGAAGAAAGTGACCCTTTACGGATGGGCGCGGTATGGATCCGCCGGTGAAGCCGTCAACATCATCCAGCAGAGTCTCATCGCGAAGCGCGGAGCGAAACGGGCCGTCGTCAAAAAGCCGCGCCTCGATGCCGATGGCAAGTTCGTCACCACGATCAAGATGCTGAAGACCGACAAATTCAAGGCCTCCCATCGCTCCGCCGGCGGCATCGCCAGCAGCACCCGCCCGCTCCGCATCGTGGTGCGCGGGGGCGGGGGCCGGTGACCGTTTTCCGGGAACGGGCGGCCGCCTATTCCTGCATGAAGTGGCTGAACATGTCGATGAGCGCTCCCGCGAAAGAGAGGGCGACTCCGGTGATGAGGAACCGGAGCGTGCGCGCGTGGTAGGCCTCGGCCCGGTCGCGCGGGTAGTCCATCCGCAGCACCCGGTGCAGCACCGCGACGAGCAGGATGATCCCTGCCAGCACGCAGACGCCCACCAGGTAGGCCAGCCATTCGCATCAACCTAAGCGCTTAACCTGTTTATTTTTAACGAGTTAAATATCTATTTTCGGCGAGTTTTTCCTTGACTTTGCG